>JADLBG010000296.1 GCA_020847895.1 Bryobacterales bacterium | reverse complement strand
TCGCCCGGGCCCACCACACCCGCGTTCCCTCCCGAGTCGCGGTGCGCCACCTTGCCCTGGTACACGATGGTCACCGTCTCGAAGCCGCGGTGCGGATGCTCGCCCACCCCGCGCGGCCTCTCCGTTGCCGGGAACTCCGTCGGTCCCGCGTAATCGAGCAACAGGAATGGGCTTACCGCCTGGTGAGTCAGGCGGTGCGTGGGAAACATTGTCCGCACGTGAAAGGCGTTCCCCACCCAGTGGGTGGAGCCGCTCTCATAGATCCCCAAAACTTTCTTCGTCATCGTGAGTCTCCTTTCTGTTCGTAGCTTTCCTCGGCCCGTCGTCCAAGTTTGCGCAGCAGGTCGACCAGCGTCGCGCGCTCAGATGCCGTGAGCGCGGAAACCACTTCCTCCATGACGGCCGCGTGCCCGGCAAAGGCGCGCTGGATCAACTGCCGTCCTCTGCCGGTGAGATGCACCAGGCGCGCGCGGCGGTCGGTTTCGCTGGCGCGCCGTTCCACCAGTCCCTTTCGCTCCAGCCGGTCCACCGCCGCCGTAATCGAGCCGCTGGTAAGAAGGACCTTCTTCCCCACGGTGTTTACCGGGAGAGGCCCCTTGTGCAGCAGGACTTCGAGCACCCCGAAGTCGCTGCCGCACAGATGCAATCGCTCGATGCTCCGCCGTGCATGGGCTTCCACGGCGCGGGAGGCCTTCCAGAGGATCAGCCAGGTGTGGATTCCAGCCGGTTTCTTCATTTCCTTTATCCCAAGATTCTTTGTATCGAGGTAGATGCTTCAAACCATGGATAGGATTCAGACCTGCTACAATCCCGTTTCTATGATCACTCGCAGGCGAGCCATCCTATCCTTATGCGGCACCGGCGCCGCCCTCGCGCAGAAAAAGCCGCTCGACATCACCGATTACCAGCCGCGCAGCATGCTCCAGGTCAGGGAAACGCGGGTTGCCCGCGCCCGCTTCCCGGTCATCGACATTCATACGCATCTCTCCTGGGCGGCCAAGGCGGAAAAGGGCGTCTCCCTCACCGGAGACCGCAAGTTCATAGCCCCTCCCTCCGAACTCCTCCCCGTCATGGACGCCAAGAACCTCCACACCATGGTGAACCTCACCGGAGGCTACGGGGAGGGATTGCGCCAGGCCATTTCCCGCTATGACAAGGCGCACCCGGGCCGCTTCCTCACCTTCACCGAGCCCATGTGGGACAAAGCGAATCAGCCCGGATACTCGAAGCTGCAGGCCGATGCCATTGCTCAGGCCAGGAAGGACGGCGCGCGCGGGCTCAAGGTGCTGAAGACCCTCGGTCTCTATCTGCGCGAGAACATCACCTCCGGCGCCCTCGTCAAGGTGGATGACAAACGCTTCGACGAGATGTGGGAAGCCTGCGCCGCTCACCAGCTTCCCGTGGCCATTCACGTTTCCGATCCGGCGGCGTTCTTTCTGGCCACGGACCGCTATAACGAGCGTTTCGAAGAACTCAACAACCATTCGGATTGGTCCTTCCACGGCCGCGACTTCCCGAGCAACGCCGAAATCCTCGCCGCGCGCAATCGAGTCCTGGCGCGGCATCCGAAGACTCAATTCATTACCCTCCACGTGGGCAACTTCGCCGAGAATCTCGCCAATGTGAGCGAGGCGCTCGACAAATACCCGAACATGTTTGTGGAAATCGCCGCGCGCATCGGCGAACTCGGCAGGCAGCCGCGCGCGGCGCGCAGGTTCTTCGACAAGTATCAGGACCGGATTCTTTTCGGCACGGACGCCGTGCCGCGAGGCGTCGAAACGCCGCAACAGATCTTCGGGGAAAAGCTGTACGAAATCTACTTCCGCTTCCTCGAGACCGAAGATGAATACTTCGATTATGCGCCCGCCCCCGTTCCCCCCCAAGGGCGGTGGCGCATTTACGGCCTTGGGTTACCGGATTCCATTCTCCGAAAGGTGTACAACGCCAACGCTTCCAGGCTTCTGCGCTTCACTCTCTGATACCATGGCCCCTCATGCCTACGGGGTTTGCTCAATGGGACAAGGAAACTCTGCCGGATCCACCCCGGCAGTTCGCCGCACACTGGACGTCGCTCATCGGCCCGGGACTCTTGATGGTGGGAGCCAACATCGGCGGCGGCGAATGGCTGTTCGGTCCGCTGGTCACCGCGCAATACGGCGGACGAGTGATGTGGATCGCCACCCTCGCCATTATTCTTCAGGTCTTCTATAACCTCGCCGTCATGCGCTATGCGCTGTTCTGCGGGGAGACGATCTTTGTCGGCTTCTTCCGCACGTGGCCGGGACCGAAGTTCTGGACATTCTTCTACCTCCTCTTCGATGTCGGCGGGATGTGGCCCTACCTTTCCTCGAACGCCGCCGTGCCCTTGGCGGCTGTCATCCTCGGCCGTCTCCCTACCGGCGCGGACGACGCCCTGGTGAAGACTCTCAGCTACGCCATTTTCCTCACTGCCTTCATCCCGCTCATCTTCGGAGGAAAAATCTACAACGCGCTCGAGAAGCTGATGGTCACTAAGCTTGTGCTGATCCTCACTTTCCTTGGTTTCGTCGTCGTGGTGTTCGTAAAACCATCCACGTGGTGGGAGATCGGCTCGGGTCTGGTGCGCTTCGGCGCCCTTCCCCCCGGAGACTTCAATTGGGCCACACTGGCTGCGTTCGCGGCCGTAGCCGGCGCGGGCGGGCTCACCAACAGCGCCTTCTCGAACTATGCGCGCGACAAGGGTTGGGGCATGGGCCGGAACGTGGGCGCGATCCCCAGCGCAGTCGGCGGACGCACCATCAAGCTCTCGCACACAGGGAAAACGTTCGATTTGAACGAGGAGAATCTCTCGCGTTTTCGCGGCTGGCTGCGCCACATCCGCCGCGATCAGCTCATCCTCTGGCTCCCCGGCTGCATCCTCGGCATGGCCCTGCCCGCCATGTTCAGCTATCAGTTCGTGCGGGGCGTGACGAACGTCGATGGCAACGCGGTTGCCGCCATGTCCGCTAAAGCCATCTCCGATGAGCACGGCGCCATCTTCTGGTTCCTCACTCTGCTGTGCGGCTTTCTCATCATGGCTCCCACGCAGGTGAGCCAGCTCGACAACCTCTGCCGCCGCTGGACGGATGTCATCTGGATGGGCGTTGGCCGGCTGAAGAAGGTGGACGGCAACAAGGTGAAGTACGTCTACTACGCCCTCCTGGCCCTCTACGGGGTGTGGGGGCTTTTCACCTTGAAAGTAACTCCCAACCCGCTCGTGCTCGCCGTGGCCAGCGGCGTGATGATGAACATCGCGCTCGCCATTTCCGGCCTGCACACCCTCTGGGTGCTGCTTACCTTGCTCCCCCGCGAGTTACGTCCTCACTGGTTTTCCTGCGCCGGCCTTGTCTGCTGCAGCGTGCTCTATTTCGCCATCTCCGTCATCGCCTTCGCGCAGCAATGGCCGAAGATCCAAGCCTGGCTGTCCTGAACTTACGCGGACGCTGTCTTCGTGGCCGCGCTCCCCGCCGTCAGCAGCGCCTGGCAGTGGCACGCCGTCGCGATCAGCAGCGTTTCCCGGCCTGCCGCGGCGGCCATCTGAAGGCCCATGGGAAGAAGGTTTTCCGCCACCGGCATGGGGATGGAAATCACCGGAACGTGCAACCCTGTCCACGCCGCATTGCAGCGCGGGTCGCCCGTCGAGCCGAGGCCGAAGGGCGCCGGTCCGGGCGCGGCAGGCGACAACAGCACAGGATATGTTTCAAATAACGCCGCCATTTCCCGGCGCGCTTTCACCAGCACGTCGAGCGCCTCACGGTACCGCTCCTCCGGCATGGCCAGCCCATCGCGAATCAGTTGCGCGAGTTTCTTCCCGACCGCGGCGCCGTGCCGGTTGTACGTCTCTTCGAGCGTCCTCGCCCCCTCATAGGTTTGAATCAGGCGCACGGCGTTCAACGCCTGCTCAAAACTCTCCGGCGGCGTCACCCGCTTCACCACGCATCCGTAGTGGCTCAAAATCTGGACGGCCTCGCGGAATGTCTCCTGCATCTCCAGATCCACCGGCGACTCGATCATTGCGAAAACCGGCGGCAACTCGGAGTCGACAACAAATCCCAGCGCCTGCCACAGCAGCCGCAGATCCAAGGCCGTTTGCGTGAAGAACCCCGCTGTATCGAGCGAAGGAGCAAACGGCATGATCCCCTTCGTCGGAAGCAGGTCGAATGTCGGCTTGATTCCGACCACCCCGCAAAAAGAAGCAGGCCGGATGATGGAGCCCTGGGTCTGCGTCCCGATCGCGAACGGCGCCATCCCCGTTGCCACAGCCGCCGCCGATCCGCTAGAGCTTCCCCCGGGTGTGTGATCGGGCTTGTGGGGGTTCCGCGTAGGCGCGGGATCGAAGTAGGCAAACGACGTGGTCTGCGTCTTGCCCAATAGCAATGCCCCCTTCGATCGCAGCAGTTCGATGAGCGCGGCATCCTCGGTGCTGACGTGATCCGCAAACAGCGGCGAGCCGTACGTTGTCCGGTACCCGCGCGTCTCCACGATATCCTTCGCGCCGTAGGGAACGCCCTTCAACGGCCCATCGATGGAGTGGGATTCGAGCCGCGTCTCCACCCACGCGTGCAGCCGCGGATCTTCCTTCCGGATGCGCTCCACGAAATACTCCGCGTTCACCTCGCCGGCCAGGCAGCGAGCCAGAATTCCAGTGTTCGCCATGGTGCTCCTTCCATCATCGCAGACGGAAAGAACAACATCCCAAGACCGCCTCCGTTACCGGAACGAGTGCCGGATGGAGTCCACGCGCCGGCGTACACTCTCGGCCTGCGCCGTTCTTTTCTGTACTGTGTACAGTTCCCCCAACAGTTTCAGGCTCCGAACCACTTCAGCGGATTCCGCTCCAAAGGCGCCTTCACGCGTCGCGATGGCGCGCTTCAAGTACCGCTCAGCTTCGGTCAGACGGCCAAGGCGCAGGTAGAAATCGGCCAGCCATTCGTAACTATCGGCCAGCGCGCCGCTGCGCGGCCCAAACGATTTTTCCCGTACCGCCAATGCGCGCAGGTACAGCGTTTCGGCGCCTTTCACTTTTCCTGCGCGAACAAAGAGATCGCCAAGATTCTCCACCGCCTTCGCATAATCCGGATTCCCCGCGGCGCCCGAGGTTTCCATGATTGCCATCGCTCGCCGGTAGAGATCTTCGGCCTCCTCCTTCTTCCCCATTGCCTGCATGGCTGTCCCCAAATTGTTCAGCAGAATGGCCAGTTTCGGATGACCGGGGCCCAAAGCCTTCTCCCGCAGCGCAATGGCCTCGCGATAGAGTCGGGCAGCCTCGGTATACTTCCCTTCGCGGTAAAGCACCGAACCGAGGTTACCAAGGCCGGTGGCTATCTCGGGATCATTGGGTGAAAGGATTTCGCGACGCAATTCCACGGCGCGCCGGTGACACTGCTCCGATTCGTCATACCGTTCGAGGAGCCGCAACGCCTCACCAAGCGTGTTCAGCGCCGCCGCCACCTGCCGGTACTTCGGCCCATAATTGGACTCCCATAGCCGCAGGGCGCGCCGGGCCAAGGGTTCAGCCTCCCTCGGACGCCCCTGCTGGTTCAGCATCACCGCCAGGTTATTGAGCGGCGCGGCAATCTCGGCGTCCCGCGGATTGATCTTCTCCCTCACCTCGATGGCCTCCCGATAGAGCTTTTCCGCCTCGAGGAAATTTCCGCGCACCCTGTGCACTTCCGCGAGGTTATTCAATACCGCGGAGTAAGAAGCGCGCGCCATGCCGTGTAAAGCCTGATAGGCGGGCAGAGCCTGCGTATACAGTCTCTCCGCGTCTTCATAGCGGCCGAGTTGATAATAGAGCGCCCCCAGGTTATTCCAGGCTTTGGCCAGACGCAGGTCCGCGGCGGGAAAGCCCCGCGCTTGCCCGATGAGAGCAAGGTACGCCTGTTCCGCTTCCGCATACTTGCCCTGCCGGGCGAGCAGCGTCGCGTGGTCCAGCCTGGAATCCCATTCCTCGACCATGCTGGTTTGCGCGAACAGGCCGCACGCCATCAGACACACGAAGAACACACGCCCCATGGGCCACCTCCTCGCTGGCGATTTGCTTTGGAAAAGGACCGGCCGCCTCGCGTACGGCCCGTGTTCTTTATCTACGCTCCAAGACAGGAAATGTTCGGGTGGGAAGTGTTAACTCTTGGATGGAATTCACAACCTGCTACTCCATCCGCAAAGCATGCGAAACTGGGTGTATCCGCCTCGATGGATCACTCCTTCACCCGCCGCTCCCTGTTGACGGGAGCCGTTGCCGCTTTCGCCGGCTGTTCCGGCCGCACCAAACCGTTTTCCGGCTTCGCGTTCGTCGCCAATGAAGACGGCCATGTGGTTGCCGCCGTCGACCTCACAGCCTTCGCGCTGGTGAGGCACGTTCGCCTCGACGCCGCGCCTACTGAACTCGTGAGCCACGATGCCCGGCAGATGGTCTACGCGCTCACTCCCTCCACCGGCACAGTTCACGAGATTTCCGCCACCAAGCTCCGGCGCGAACGCTGGACTGCTCTCGGAGGCTTCGCCACCCACATGCGCCTGAGCCCGCGCGGCGACTCGTTGTGGGTGCTGCTCAACAACCCCCTGCAACTCGTCGAAGTGCGCCTGGAAACCATGGAAGCGCAGCGCCGCATACCGCTTCCCTACGAACCCGTCTCCTTCGATCTCTCGCTGGAAGAGCCTCGCGCCGTCATCAGCTTCGGCGCGATGAGTTCCTGCGGATTGGTGGACCTGGAATCACAACGCCTGAAGATCATCGACAGCGGTTCGCCGCTCGGCGCCGTCAGCTTTCGCAAAGACGGCCGGCAGTGGATCGCCGCGCACAGGCAGAAGCGGCTGTTGTCCATCTTCGACACCGTCTCGAGCCGCGTCGTGGTTCGGCTTCCCCTCGCCATGCGGCCGGACAACTTCTGCTATAAGGCCGATCGCGGACAGTTGTTCATCACCGGCGAAGGCTCCGATGCAGTGGCCATTGTCTTCCCCTTCAGCACACAGGTGGACCAGACCGTTCTTGCCGGCCGCGCGCCCGCGGCCATGGCCGCCTCCCCCGCCACCCCCGATTCACCGGAATTCCTGTTCGTCACCAACCCGCAATCCAATCAGGTGACCATTATTAACATTGACTCCCGGAAGGTTGTGGCTGTCGCGCAGGCGGGCTCCGAGCCCACGCACGTCGTCATCACCCCGAACAACCAGTATGCTCTGGTCTTGAACAGGCGAAGCGGAGATATGGCTGTCATCCTGATCCAATCCACCGCCCGCAGGTCGAAGTTCCCCGCGGCCCTGTTCACCATGATCCCCGTTGGATCGAGGCCCGTCAGCGCCGTGATCCAGGCAGTGTAGGGGCTCTTATTTCTCCGGCGGCGGGATGATGAATTCCCCCTTGCGCACGCCATAATCCTTGGGCAGCGTCTTCCAATCCACGGCCGCACGGGCGTTCCAATCGTAAACAATGGCTCCGGCGCGCAGCGTCATCTCGCATTGCAGCCTTTGCCTGCCCTTCACCAGGCCCCCGTCCGGATCTGCGTAGCCAAAGTCGCCCTCCAACACCTGGAACGCTGCCACGTCCGCCACCGCGCCCACGCTCAGGTGGCCCAACTCCGGATGATGGATCTCCCGCGCGGGATTCCATGTCGAGCGCAGAATCACTTCCTTCAGCGGCATGCCGAGAATCAGCATCTTCGACATCGTCACCGGCATGTCGAACATCGGCCCGTTCATGCTGCCCGAGTGAAGGTCCGTCGAGATGGAATCCGGATAAAATCCCTGCGCGATCGCAGGAACGGCGCTGCGCCACACAAAGCTCCCTCCCCCATGCCCCACGTCGAACTTCACCCCTCGCGCCCGCGCCTGCTTCAGGTACCCGTACAGCTTGCCATTCTCATCGACAACCGGCACGGGACCGCGGAAGAAGTGGGTGCTGATGTCTCCAGGGCGAAGTTTCTCGGTGACAAGCTGCCAGTAAGGACGCGATTTCAGAAACCACCCGAAATCCACCATCACCGGGATGTTCGCGAGTTTGCCCGCTTCCACCGCGCGCTCGACCGAAGTCCAATCTCCGCCCTCGTAATGCGCGCTCTTCACCCCCACCACCACATCCTTGTGCTTCCGCGCCAGCCGCGCCACCTCCTCCGGCTTCATGTCGGAGGTTGCCTGTTCGACGATGTTCGTCATCATGCCGAGCCCCGCAATGTTGATAAACGCGAACACGCGCGTCTTCACGCGGTCAATCACCGTATGCCGGAAGGTTTCGAAGTTCCGCCACCCGGAACTCCCGGCATCGGCCATGGCGGTGACTCCCGTACGGAAACTGTAGCTGTCGGGCGCAACGCTGTTGTCGCCCGCCCAGGCGTTGGCGACCCCCGTGGTGTGGAACACATGAACGTGGATGTCCACCAGCCCCGGCGTCACGTACAGGCCGCGCATGTCCACCACCTGGCGGGCCTGCGCGGCCGGGATTTCGGCGTTTACCGCGGCAATTTTCCCCGCGCGGATGGCAACATCGCGCACGGCGTCAATGTTGTTCTTCGGATCAATGACATGGCCGCCCTTGAGCAGCAGGTCATAATTCTGCGCGGCGGCGGAAAGCGCCAGCAGCACCGCCGGCGCCAGCCTATGCATGAACCACACGCTCCTTGGCCTTGTCCCAAGCCATGTACTTCCGCGTGCGGTACGAATCAACGCCCATTCTGGCCGCCACCACGCCGTAGTAGCCCAGCATGCAGTCACACT
>JADLBG010000295.1 GCA_020847895.1 Bryobacterales bacterium | reverse complement strand
CGGGCGGGGAGTTGCCGAACTCGACGCCGTAGTACTGGCGCTCGGGACGGAATTCGGAAACGATGGTGGCGGTGGTGCCGAGCCGGATGTTCAGTTCCTTGAGCGCATTGTTGTCGATGAGGTTGAATTGAACGTTCTCGTTGCGGCGGCTTTCTCCGGATTGGGTATTGGTGCGGCCGAGCAGATTCAGGTCAGTACGCGCGTCGCCCTGGCCGGCGGCGGGTTTGGGCGCCTCGGCGGGCTTCTCGAGTTTGGTCTCCTGCGCGGCGCAGATACAGACCAGAAGCAGCACTACCGGACATGAAATTCCTGGGCGGGACAATATTGTAACGATACTGGAAGGACACGGAAAAAATCAAAGATGGCGCAACAACCGCTTCAACAACCGCTGGTGACGCCAAGCCGGCGCAGCATGTAACCTGATAGGCGCCGCCATGGAGAGATCAAAGAAGCTGAGAAGCAGCGAGTGGTTCGACACGCCGGAATACTACGGATTCTCGAGGAAAGCGTGGCTGCGGTCGGAAGGGTTCGGCCGCCATATTTTCGAAGGGAAGCCGATCATCGGGATCTGCAATTCGTGGAGCGAATTCAACAACTGTAACGTCCACCTGCGGCAGGTAGCCGAGGCGGTGAAACGGGGGGTATGGGCAGCGGGCGGGGTGCCGCTCGAGTTCCCCACGATTTCTTTGGGCGAAATGTTCGTGCGCCCCACCAGCATGCTGCTGCGCAACCTGATGGCGATGGACGTGGAGGAGTCGATCCGCGCCAATCCGATGGACGGAGTGGTGCTGCTGTGCGGCTGCGACAAGACGACGCCGGCGCAGATCATGGGAGCGGCAAGCGCGGACGTGCCGGCGATTGTGGTGACGGGCGGGCCGATGCTGAGCGGCCTGTGGCGCGACCGCAAGTTGGGGGCGGGGAGCGACGGGCGCAAGCTGTTCGATCTGTATCGCGCCGGGAAGCTCACGGAAGAGGAACTGTGCGAGGTGGAGGGCGGCCTGGGACGCAGCGCCGGGCATTGCACGGTGATGGGAACCGCGTCCACGATGGCGAGCCTGGCGGAGGCATTGGGGCTGGCGCTGCCGGGGTGCGCGGCGATTCCGGCTCCGGATTCGCGGCGGCTCGAGATTGCGGAGCGTTCCGGGCGGCGGATTGTGGAGATGGCGCGGGAGGATCTGCGGCCTTCGCGCATCCTGACGCGTGAGGCGCTCGAAAATGCGGTGGCGGTGGACATGGCCATCGGGGGATCGACAAACGCGGTGGTGCATCTGCTGGCGATTGCGCGTCGGGCGGGAGTTCCGCTGGCGCTGGACGATTTCGATGCGATCTCGCGGCGGGCGCCGTTTCTGGTGAACGTGAAGCCATCGGGGGAGTATCTGATGGAGGAATTTTTCGCGGCTGGCGGAGTGCCGGTGGTGATGCGGCGCATTCTTTCGCTGCTGCACGGCGGCTGTCTCACGGTGACGGGGAAGACGATTGCGGAGAACGTGGAGAAGGCGGAATGCTGGAACGACGCGGTAATCCGGCCGGTGGAAAACGCGCTTCAGCCGGAAGGGGGAACGGCGATTCTGCGAGGGAATCTGGCTCCGGACGGGGCGGTGTGCAAGCAAACGGCCGCATCGCCGCGCCTCATGCGGCATACGGGGCGGGCGTTCGTGTTTGAAAGCTACAAGGAGATGCTGGCGAAGATTGACAGTCCGGATCTGCCGGTGAATGAGGACACGATTCTGGTGATGAAAAATTGCGGGCCGAAGGGCGCGCCGGGGTTTCCGGAATGGGGGCACATCCCGATGCCGAAGGTTCTGCTGGGGCGGGGGGTGAACGATATTGTGCGTATTTCCGATGCGCGGATGAGCGGCACGAGTTTCGGCACGGTGGTGCTGCACGTGGCCCCGGAATCGGCCATCGGCGGGCCTCTCGCGGTGGTGAGGACGGGCGATGAGATCACGCTCGATGTGCCTTCGCGGGGGCTGCATCTGCACGTGGAGGAGGACGAGTTGAGGGCACGGCTGGCGGCGTTTACTCCGCCGCCGCCGCATTACAAACGAGGATACGGAAAGCTTTTTCTGGAGCATGTGACGCAGGCAAACCTGGGATGCGACTTCGACTTCCTGTAGGAGAATGAGAGTAGCATGTTCCGGTTTCCGATCCTGATGGCTGCCGCTGTTGGGGCAATCCTCGCGCAGGATACCTCCGCGCCGAAGGAAGCCCCTCCTCCCGCGGTTGAGAAGAAGGCGGTCTACACCTTCGAGGGGAAGCCGATGAAGCTGGACTTCGCCTGTAAGCCCGAAGATATCGAATCCTTCGGCCTCACCTGCTCGACGGATGAGCCTTGCGAAGTGTACCTGGAGTTGGCCGCGGTGGAGAGAGTGGGGGAAAAGTTGTTCCTCACGGGCAACCTGCACACAAGCGCGGTGACGCTGTGGAGCATACTTCTCGGCAGCGAAGACGGCGGGAAGACCTGGAGCGAGGTTTATGACCGCCTGCGGTCGACGGGCTTCGAGCAACTCCAGTTCATTGATTTTGAGATCGGATGGGTTGGCGGGCAGCAGTTGCTTGCCCTGCCACGCGATCCCTTCTTTCTGATCACGAGTGACGGCGGAAAGACCTGGCGGCGCCGGCCGGTCTATGGCGAACCGCGGGTGGGCGCCATTCAGCAGTTTTCCTTCGAGAACAAGAACAATGGAGAGTTATTGATTGACCGTACGCAGGGCGGCGATTCCGGGGGACGCTACGAATACTACGAATCGAACACGGGCGGGGAAAGCTGGGGATTGAGGCAGGTGACGCCGGCGGCTCCGAAGCTGAAGCATCCGCGATTCCACAATACGGACTGGCGGCTTCGGGCGGACGCCCCGTCGAAGAGCTTCCACATCGAACGGCGCGCAGGGGCGCGGTGGCAAACGGTGTCGAGTTTTCTGGTGAGGGTAGGCGAGTGCCAGCCGCCGGAGTTGAAACTGGCCGAACCGCCCACCGAGGCGGAGCCTGAGAAGACGGCCGCGGAAGCCTCCGGCGTGTTCGTAATTCCATCCGAGCCGGGAAAGGCTCCGAGGAAAAAGAAGCCTACGCTGAAGAAGCCTTGAACATGCGCGTCAACCCGATTGATCTGGAACTGTTCCGCCACCAACTTGTCTCCATCGCCGAGGAGATGGGCGCGGTGCTGCGCAAGACGTCGTATTCCTCGAATATCAAGGAGCGGCGCGATTATTCGTGCGCCGTGTACACGGCGGCGGGGGAGACGGTGGCGATGGGAGACCACATGCCGGTGCACCTGGGCGCCATGCCGCTCTCGGTGCGGCACGTGATGGAGGCGTTCCGGCTGGGACCGGGGGACGTGGCGATTGTGAATGATCCGTTCCGCGGGGGGACGCATCTGCCGGACATCACGGCGGTGATGCCGGTGTTCTTCGGCAAGACGCGCGAGCCCGCGTTTTTCGTGGCCAACCGCGCGCATCACGCCGATATCGGCGGGATGAGTCCGGGCTCAATGCCGATGGCGCGCGAGATTTACCAGGAGGGGTTGCGGATACCGCCGGTGCTGCTGGCGCGCGGCGGTGAAGTGAACCGGGAACTGATGGGGCTGATTCTGGCGAATGTGCGCACGCCGCGGGAGCGGGAAGGGGACTTGCTGGCGCAGTGGATGTCGCTGCAGCGGGGCGAGCAGCGGCTGCGGGCGCTCGATGCCAGGCACGGAGAAAAGCGGCTGGGCGTGCTGGTCGCGGAGTTGCTGGATTACAGCGAACGAATGATGCGGAGCGCCATTCGCGGGCTTCCCGAAGGAGAATACCGGTTCGAGGATTTTCTCGATTCGGATGGTTTGACGCCGCGCCCCGTGCGCATCGCGGTGACGGTGACGTTGCGGGATGGGAAGGCGGTGGTGGATTTCACGGGGAGCGATCCGCAAACGGCGGGGCCCGTGAACGCGAACTACGCCATTGCGCTGGCGGCGACGATGTACGTGTTCCGGTGCCTGATTCGGGAGGATGTGCCGTTTACAGAGGGATTGCCTCGCCCGATTCGCGTGGTTGCGCCGGAGGGCACGGTGGTGAACGCGCGGGCGCCGGCGGCGATGGCGGCGGGGAACGTGGAGACGTCGCAGCGGATCACGGACGTGCTGCTGGGGGCGCTGGCGCGGGCGGCGCCGGGGAGGATTCCGGCGGCGAGTTCGGGGACGATGAACAACATCAGTTTCGGAGGATGGGACGCGGCGCGGGGCAAGCCCTTCACCTACTACGAGACGATCGCCGGCGGGATGGGGGCGCATGCGCGCGGGGACGGGTTGAGCGCGACGCATACGCACATGACGAACAGTTGGAACACGCCGGTGGAGGCATTCGAGCATCTGTATCCGATGCGGATCCGCTCGTACCATGTGCGCGACGGTTCGGGCGGCGAGGGTTTGCACCGGGGCGGCGACGGCATCATCCGCGAATACGAGTTCCTGGAGCCGGCGGAAGTGACGATTCTTTCCGACCGGCGCGAGCGCGGGCCGTACGGGCTGGAGGGAGGCGGCGGCGGCAAGCCGGGGAGGAATGAGTTGCGGCAGGATGGAAAGAGGCGCGTCATCCCGGCGAAGGCGAACTTCCGGGCCGGGAAGGGTTCCGTGCTGCGCATCGAATCTCCGGGGGGCGGAGGATGGAAGTCCGCGCCGCCGAAGGTAAAATAGAGAATCACTATGAGCGACGAGACCATCCATCCCCAACCTTCCACGGAAGAATCCTTCGAGGTCCCCATTCCTCCGCCTAGCTTCGAGTTTCTGACGCTTTCGATCAAGACGCAGGCGGAGGTGCACATGGGGCTGTTGCATTTCGGCGAGGAGAAAGACCGTCCGGCCCCGGACGAGCGCCTGTCAAGACACACCATTGACATGCTTGCGATGTTGCAGGAGAAGACGAGGGGCAATCTGACGCTCGAGGAGCAACGGCTGATCGACAATTCACTCACGGAGCTTCGATACCGGTTTGTGCAGGTGTTCTCAGGCGCCAAGAGTTCCTGATGGGCCCGGGGAACGGAGGAATCCGGCTGACCGTGCTCGGCTCGGGGACCAGCGCCGGGGTTCCGACCATCGGATGCCATTGTAAGGTGTGCCAGTCAGCGGACCCGCACGACCACCGTTTGCGTCCGTCGGTGGCGCTGCGGTTCGCGGGGCGCTCGGTGGTGATCGACACGACGCCGGACTTCCGTTATCAGGCATTGCGCCGCGGCATTGACCGCCTGGACGCCGTTCTGTTCACGCATGCGCACGCGGACCACATCATGGGGCTCGATGACACGCGGCCGTTCAACTTCCGGCACGGGGGCGAAATCCCGATTTACGGTTCGGAGGAGACCATCGCGGTGCTCCAGCGGGTGTTCGCCTATATCTTTTCGGAAGAGGAATCGGAATCGTGGGTGCCGAAACTGCGGGCGCACGTTTTCGGCGAGGATGACGTGCTTGATCTATTCGGGACACCGGTGTTGCCCATCCGGCTGAAGCATGGGAAGGGCACGACGTACGGGTTCCGTTTCGGCGGGCTGGCTTATCTTACCGATCACAACGAGATCCCGGAAGAGTCGCTGGCGAAATTGCAGGGCCTGGAAGTGCTGTTTCTTGACGCGCTGCGGCACAAGCCGCATCCCACGCACTCCACCGTGGAACGGAGCCTGCGGTACGTGGAGATGTTGCGGCCGGAGCGGACTTTTTTCACGCACATCTCGCACGATCTGGCGCACGCGCGCACGGAAGAACTGCTGCCGGCGGGCGTGCGGCTGGCTTATGACGGTTTGGAGATCACGGTGGGAGGGGCGGAGTAGATGCCGGCGGCGCCGCTGATCTTTCACAGCCCGGAAGAGGCGCTGGGACGATTCGGCCCCTGCGCGGTAACCGCCGGAAATTTCGATGGGGTGCATTGCGGCCACCGGCGGCTGTTGCGCGAGGTGACGCAGATCGCCTCGGCGAACGGATGGGCTCCTTCGGTGCTGACGTTTGATCCGCATCCGGCGAAGGTGGTGGCTCCGGAGCGGGCTCCGAAACTGCTGACGACGATCGCCCAGCGCTGCGGCTACATGGGCGAATGCGGCATCACGCAAGTGCTGGTGCTGCCCTTCGACCTTCAGCTTGCGTCACTGGAGGCGGATGATTTCGTGCGGCGGATTCTGGTGGAGACGCTACAGGCGAGGGCGGTGGTGGTGGGCGACAACTTCCGCTTTGGGCACAGGCAATCGGGCGATGTCCACACGCTGGCGCGGTTGGGGATGGAGCATCACTTCGAGTTCCGCGCCTTGCCGGCGGTGACAATGCGGGGAGTGGTGGTTTCAAGCAGTGAGATCCGCAGACGCATCCAGACGGGGAACGTGCCGGGAGCGGCGCGCCTGCTGGGACGGTTCGTATCCGTCGAAGGGGAAGTGGTGAAGGGGCACGGCGTGGGGTCGCGAAAGACGGTGCCCACGTTGAACATCGAAGCCACGGCGGAGGTGCTGCCGGCGGTGGGGGTGTACGTCACGCGCACCATGGACCTGGAAAGCGAGCGGATTTGGCCATCGGTGACGAACGTGGGATTCCGGCCGACTTTCGGCGGAAAGCATCTCGCGGTGGAGACCTACATTCTGGAGCGGCTCGAGGCGCCGCCATCGCGGATCCGCGTGGAATTGACCCGGCGTTTACGGGACGAGCGGAAATTCGAGAGCCCGGAGGCGCTGAAGGCACAGATTCTGAGCGATGTGGAGCGGGCCGGGAAATGGCACCGGCGCTGGAGTAACGGCCGGCTGATGGGGCGGGCGGCGGCCACGGCCCCGTATACTGGGAGTTAGCCTATTTGAAGGAGTCATTGTGAGCATTTCCGAAGGAAAACTGAAGCACATGAAAGCGCTTTCCAATGAGCACGGCGTGATTGCCGCCGCGGCCATGGATCAGCGAGGCAGTTTGTCGAAATCGATCGCATCGGCGAAGGGGGTGCCCCAGAGCGCCGTCTCCGATGAGATGATGTCGGAATTCAAGATTGCGGTGACCAGGGTGCTGACACCGCACGCGAGCGCCATTCTGCTTGACCCCGAGTTCGGGCTACCGGCCGCCAAGGTGCGCAGTTCCAACGCCGGCCTGCTGCTGGCCTATGAAAAGAGCGGCTACGACAACACGCAACCGGGGCGCCTGCCTGACCTTCTGCCGCATGTTTCGGCGAAGCGGATCAAGGATTGGGGCGGCGACGCGGTGAAGATCCTGATCTACTACACGCCGTTTGACGAGCCCGAAGTGAACGACATCAAGCATGCTTTCGTGGAGCGCATCGGCGCCGAGTGCGAGCACTTGCAGATTCCCTTCTTCCTGGAATTTGTCGGCTACGATCCGAAGGGCGGAGACGAGAAGGGTCTGGAATACGCGAAGATCAAGCCGGAAGTAGTGCGCAAGACCATGGAGGAGTTTACGAAGGAACACTACCATGTGGACGTGCTGAAGGTGGAAGTGCCGGTGAACGCCAACTACGTGGAAGGCAGCGCCGTGTACAAGGGGCAGAAGGCGTACTCGATGGCGGAGGCCCTGGATCATTTCCGGCGGTGCGCGGATGTGGCGACGAAGCCGTTCATCTACCTGAGCGCGGGGGTGAGCAACGATCAGTTCACCGAATCGCTGCGCATGGCGGCGGATGCCGGGACGGATTTTTCGGGCGTGTTGTGCGGCCGGGCGACGTGGAAGGACGGGATTCCGGTGTACGCCAAGAGCGGCGTGAAGGCGCTGGAGGACTGGCTGTCCACGGAGGGTGTGAAGAACATCAATGCGGTGAACGCGGCGCTGGCGCCGGCCAAGCCGTGGTATGCGAAGTTGGGCGTCGCGGTTTAGCGGCGATTGCGCTGTTGCAACTTGATTGGAGGTAGGCGGCGGCCTACCTCCGCAGGAAGTCATGAGTAAAGCTGCAAAGTGCACACACCGCGGGGAACCGGTCACACCGAACCGGCGTAACTATCGTTATTCCGAGAGCGGTCTGTCGAACGTCCCCGGCTCACGGGTGAGCAATTGCGATTTCTTCGAAAACATCTCGGCTTCAGCGGCGATGAACTGGGGAGCTATCTCCACACGGACAGGACGAAAGTCTCCAAGTGGGAACGCGATGAGGATCCAATTGGACAAGCCAACGATCGTCTTGTTCGCCTGCTTACCGCTGCTCTTGATAAGGAGATGCGTCCGGCGATCGCAGCGATCGCGGAGCACCTCCCCAGCATTGCGGATGATCTGGGAAAGAAGGAGTTGCATGTTGACGTGGCGACTCTGCAAACATCGTTCGTTCGCGTTTCGAAGGCGGAAGGCGGATTCGATGCCCGGCGGGCACCCCGCGAGATCCGGCATCGCCGGTGTCAGCTACCTTCGGGACGCACTCGTACCGCGCAACAGGCCGGCGATACTGAGGTCTTCATCGATCTCCGGCCAATGAATTTACCATTGGGCGTCCACCGCACCTTTCACCGCATGTAGGATGTCCGGTCCCATGATTCGGTAAAATCAATCCCTAGTGGTTAAGGGAAGTGAACCTCAGAGGTCTTTGGGTTCTATCGATGATGATTCCGCTTCCGGCGGCCATGGCGGAGGTGCGCCTGAATGGGCGAATCCTGAGCGAGACAAACAGTCCCGTGGGTGGCGCGAGGATTACGTTCACCCAGCCAGCCTCCGGCGTTTCCGTGAACGCCATCTCCGATCCCACGGGCAACTTCAGCGCGGCGGCTCCCGCACCCGGTTCGTATCAGGTGGATGTGGACCGCGAGGGGTTCTTTCGGCTCACGGGCAAGAGGGTTGATCTGAAGGATGGGGCGAACGAGCTTCAGTTCGTGCTGAACCGCGTGAGGGAAGAGGTACAGTCCGTGGACGTGACCGCGAATCCCGGAGCGGTGGACATGGACCGGACCACTCCTCAACTGAGGCTGAGTGGAAATGACTTGATCAACGTTCCTTATCCGTCCACGAACACGCTGCGGAATGCGCTGCGGATTATGCCGGGGGTGGTGCAGGACGGACGGGGCGGAGTCCACTTGTATGGCGGGGCGGAGGAGCAGACGCTTTACACGCTCGAGGGATTTCAGATCAACGATCCGCTTACCGGACGTTTTGAATCGCGCATCGGCGTGGAATCGGTGAGTTCGCTCGAAACCACGGCGGGACGGCCCACGGCGGAGTACGGCAAAGGTTCTTCGGGAGTTCTTGCGGTGCGGGCGCGGACGGGGGATGACAAGATCCGCTATTCGGCCACCAATTTCATCCCCGGCATCGACCACCAGAAGGGGTGGATGATCGGCGGGTGGACGCCGCGGTTAAATTTTTCAGGTCCGTGGAAGACAGGCCGGGCCTGGTTTTCCGACAGCGTGGACCTGCAGTACAACAACACGGTGATTCCGGAACTGCCAAGGGGACAGGACAGCACGGCAAGCTGGCGGGTGGGGAACCTGTTCCACAACCAGATCAACCTGAATCCATCGAACATCCTCCACATGGGAAGCCTGTTGAATTTCTGGTACGCGCCGCGTTCCGGGCTCGGCGCGTTGGACCCCAGGGAGACGACGCTGGACCACCGGTCGAGACAATACTTCACCTACATCAAGGACCAGCAGTACTTCTCGCGCGGAGCGGTGCTCGAGGTGGGGTATGCGAACAACCGCACGTTCGGCCGCGATATACCGCAGGGGCATGACATTTACGTGGTCACGCCGTTCGGCAAGCTGGGCAACAATTTCATCGACGCCAACCGCAAGGCGGGGCGGGATCAATGGCTGGCCAACATGTTTCTGCCGGTGTTCTCTTTCCTGGGAGAACACCAGTTCAAGACGGGCCTCGATCTGGACCGCGTCAGCTACTGGCAGAACGTGCGCCGCAGCGGAGTGGAATACACAAGCGTCACCCTGGCTCCGGTCCGGCGGACGCTGTATAGGGGCAATGGAGAGTTCCGGCGGACGAATTTCGAAGCGGCGGCGTATTTGCAGGATAGCTGGCGCGTGCGCAGGCGGCTGCTGCTCGAGCTGGGCATCCGCACGGACCGCGATCAGATCCTGCGGAATTGGAATTTCTCGCCGCGAATGGGCTTTGCCTGGGCGCCGTTCGCCAACGACCGCACGAAGATTTCGGGCGGTTTCGCGCGAATCTTCGATTCGACGAGCCTGCGGATCTTCACACGCCCCGAGGATCAATTCGCCATCTCGACGTACTTCGAACCGGATGGAGCGGTGGCGCGGGGACCGGCGTTCTCGATTTACCGCATCGAGAATCCGAAGCTCGCCAGCCCGCGGTATCACAACTGGAATCTGGGGATAGAGCATGAATTTCCGCGGCTCGTTCAAGGGCGGGTGAATTTCGTCAGCCGCCGGGGAAGCCGGGGATTCACATACATCAACGGATTGCAGTGTGATTGCGTGAACGTGCCGGCCTACTTCGACGGCATCCACAATCCCGTCTTTGACGCGATCTACAATCTGAGCACGCAGCGGAGGGACCGCTACACGGCGGTGGAGTTCACGCTGCGGCAGCCTATCAGGCGGCAATACGAATGGCTGTTCAGCTATACACGGAGCAGAGCGCGGTCGAATGCCGTGGTGGACCAGAGCATCGATGAACCGTTGCTGATTGGGGACAATGCGGGCGCGTTGCCGTGGGACACGCCGAACCGCTGGATGAGTTGGGGCTATCTGCCGACGCCCTTCAGGAACTGGGCCGTAGCCTACCTGGCGGAGTGGCGCACGGGGTTTCCATACAGCGTCCAGGACGGCTACGGGCAGATCATAGGGCAGGTGAACGCCTACCGGTACAACGCGTTCTTCGAGCTGAACCTGTTCCTGGAGAGGCGCATCGCGTTTCGCGATCAGTGGTGGGGCGTGCGCTTCGGATTCAATAACATCACGAATCACAAGAATCCGAATGTAGTGAACAATGTGATAGGATCGCCGCAGTTTCTGCAAACGTTCGGGGGGCAAACCCGGGCGTTCAATGTGAGAATTCGCTGGTTGGGAAAAAAGTGATCATCCTTCCTCTGCTTCTGCTCGCGCTGCCTGGAGCGGCGCAAATTCGCTTTGAAGAACACACGCTCGCCACGGATCTGAATGGCGGGTATCAGTTGCTGGCCGTCGATTTGAACCACGACGGAAAGCCCGACCTGCTGGCGGTGGCCAGCGGGATGAAGGAACTGGTATGGTTCGAGAACCCGGGATGGGAGCGCCACGTGATTGTGGACGGCATGAACCGCATGATTAACGTCGCGCCGCTCGATGCCAACGGGGACGGAATTCCGGAACTGGTGCTTGCCACGGAGTTCGCCAACGTGGCCAGGAACAGCATCGGGATCGTGTGGCTGCTGGAAAGCGGCGGCGACCCGCGCAAGCCGTGGAAGACGCGGGAAATCGACCGGCTCAAGACCTCTCACCGGCTGCGGCCGATCCATTTGCCGCGGGGCAACGCGGTGGTGAATGCCCCGCTCACGGGCCCCACGGCCGAACCGCCGGATTATCACGGCCACATCCCCATCGTGATGTACCGCCCGCCGGAGTGGAAGCGCGAGATGATCAATGATTCGCTCGACGGCGTACTGCACGGTATATTCGTGTTCGACTGGGACGGGGACGGCGTGGATGAACTGCTCACGGCGAATTTCGAGGGGCTCCACCTGCTGCGTCCGGCGAAGCCGGGAACACCGCCGCAGCTATTGAATCCGGGGGATACGGCTCCCTGGCCGAAGAGCGGGTCGAGCGAAGTGCTGGCGGCGAAACTGGGGAAAAAGCGCTTCCTGGCGAGCATCGATCCGTGGCACGGCAACCAGGTTTGTGTGTATTTCCGGAAAGGTTCCCGGTGGATGCGCACGGTGATCAGCAGCGAAGACCCCGACGGGCACACGCTGCACGCGGCTGATCTCGACGGTGACGGGCGCGATGAATTGATTGCGGGATTCCGCGGGCCGACACGCAGCGTCTACTACTACAAGGCGGACAGCAAGGGGACGAAGTGGGAGCGGCACGCCATCGACAAGGGCGGCATCGCGGCGGCCGGATGCGCCATTGCCGATTTCGATGGCGACAAGCGCCTGGATGTAGCCTGTATCGGATCGGCGACCAGGAACCTGAAACTGTACCGCAATCTGGGCTCCGGGAACTAGAAGAATTTTCATTCCGGAGCCGGCGGATTTCAGGCCTGTGCCTCGACGACGGCCGGGCCAGCGGCGGGCGGCACGTTCTCGAGGCCGGACTTGACCTCGGGGATGATCCAGCGCGCTTCTTCAAAGCCGATGTACTTGAGAACGCGCAGGTCGTCGTCAGGACCGGAGAGAATGTCGCCGACGGTGAGCGGATCTTCGGTGTCCTTGAGCAGCGCCCAGGCGCTGTAAAGCGTGGGGGCGTCCACGGCTCCTTCTTCCAGGTAGTCCTTCGGCTTCACCATCATCGTGCCGGAGGTGTGCGGCGCGTTGCGGAAACGCTGCCGTTCGGTTTCCTTCATCCGGAAGATACGATACATGGGCATGTTGGCTCCTTGCAGACGCTATTATGCCTTAAAACATTCGAGGAAGGAAATGTTCCCTTCGCGGAGAGCGGCGGAGGCGTCTTCCCTGCCCTGCGCGATCCATTCCGCGATCCGCGCCCGATCGAATGAGCATGCCTCGCGCCAGCCTCCGAGCGGCCTGGAGGGAGACAGCACAAAGGTATTCTCGCGCGAGGTCTTGCGAGGCTTGTGGCGGAAGGCGCGGGCGGACTTGAGGAAAACCCGCACGGGCCAGGGCATCCGCGGGGCGACATTCAATCCGATGATATGGGTGGCGCGGCACTGGGAGGCGGCCCACAGCGGGAGGGCGGCGATGATGCCTCCATCGGAATAGAGGACCTGGTCGATGCGCTGCTGCGGCAACACGCCCAGCAAGGCGCAGGATGCGGCCAGATGGCGCCAATGCACGTGGCTGCCTTCCACCATCCGCCCCTGCCAGCGCAACAGGTCAGTGAGGACGGCGTGATACTCGATTCGCGGCTGATAGGAACCGTGGATGTCGCGGATGAAGCCTTCGATCTGCGTGAACTCGATGACGCCATCGAGAGGGCGGCGGGGAAAGCGGAAGCGCAGGCGGCCCAGTTCGGCGGCGCGGAGCCATTTGGCGGCGAGTTCCTCGGCAGTGGCTCCTCCGGCGATGGCCCAGCCGTTGAGCGAGCCGATGGAGACGCCGATGACCACGTCGAAATCCACATGACGGCGCAGAACATCCCACGCTCCCACCTGCCAGGCGCCGAACAGACCGCCTCCCGATAGCACCAATGCGCGCTTCATGCCGATTTATTATTGTACCCGCCGGTCTTTCCGGTTCGGTGAGCAGGGGCAGTTCCCGCCATGAAGTGTAGCCCCTGGTTGTCGCGCTGTCAGCGGAGTTCGTAGCCGCGGAAGAAGTAGCCGAGTTCGAAGGCGGCGGTTTCGGGCGCATCGGAGCCGTGGGTGGCGTTGCGCTCGATGTTGCTGCCGAACAGCTTACGGATGGAGCCGTCAGCCGCTTTCTCGGGATTGGTGGCCCCCATGACTTCGCGCCACTTGAGGATGGCTCCTTCGGCTTCGAGCGCCAGCAGGACCACCGGTCCTTCGGTCATGAACTGGATGAGCCCGGCAAAGAAGGGGCGCTCCTTGTGGACGGCGTAGAAGCCTTCGGCCTGGGCTTTGCCGAGGGTTTCCATGCGCATGGCGCGAATGGTGAAGCCGGCCTTTTCGATGTGGGCGAGAATCGCGCCCGCCTTGCCGGCAGCGACGGCGTCCGGCTTGATGATGGCAAATGTACGTTCCAATTGACTCATAAAAAAAACTCAGCGGCCGAGGCGCTGCATCACCTTTTCCCCGATTTCGGCGGGCGACTGGCAGACGGTGATGCCGGCGGCCTCCATGGCCTTCATCTTGTCGGAAGCCTTGCCGGCACCGCCGGAGATGATGGCTCCGGCGTGGCCCATACGGCGTCCGGGGGGCGCGGTCTGTCCGGCGATGAAGCCGACGACGGGCTTCCTGACATGGTCCTTGATGTAGGCGGCGGCCTTTTCCTCGGCGTCGCCGCCGATTTCGCCGATCATAACGATGGCCTCGGTTTCGGGGTCTTCATTGAAGAGGCGGACGGCGTCGGTGTGGGTGGTGCCGATGATGGGGTCGCCGCCGATACCGATGCAGGTGGACTGGCCAAGACCGAGTTTGGTCAACTGGCCCACCGCTTCGTAGGTGAGGGTGCCGGAGCGCGAGACCACGCCCACGTTGCCGGGCAGGTGAATGTGTCCCGGCATGATGCCGATCTTGCAGGCTCCGGGGGTAATGATGCCGGGGCAGTTCGGCCCGATGAGGCGGGTGTTGCGGCCCTCGAGGAAATCCCAGGCGCGAACCATGTCGAGGGTGGGGATGCCTTCGGTGATGCAGACGACGAGGGGCAATCCGGCGTCGGCGGCTTCCATGATGGCCTCGGCGGCAAACGGAGGAGGAACAAAGATGACGCTCGCGTTGGCTCCGGTTTCCTTTACGGCCTGGGCAACGGTGTTGAAGACAGGGCGGTCGAGGTGAGTGGCGCCGCCCTTGCCGGGCGTAACTCCTCCGACAACGTTCGTACCGTAGGCAATGCACTGGGAGGCGTGAAAAGTGCCTTCCTTGCCGGTAAAGCCCTGCACCAGCAGACGCGTGCCGTCATTGACGAGAACACTCATTGAACCAACCTCACCACTTTCTCCGCCGCGTCTTTCATGCCGTCGGCGACCGTGAAATTGAATCCGGAATCGGCGAGAATCCGGCGGCCCTCCTCGACGTTGGTTCCCTCCATGCGGATGACGATGGGGGCGGTGATGCGCAGGTCGCGGGCGGCGGCCACAACGCCGGTGGCCAGCGTGTCGCAGCGCAGGATGCCGCCGAAGATGTTGATGAGCACGGCCTTCACGGAAGAATCGGCAAGGAGGATGCGGAAGGCGTTCTTGATCTGTTCGGCGCTGGCGCCGCCGCCGACATCGAGGAAATTGGCGGGGTGTCCGCCGGCGTACTTGATGATGTCCATGGTGCCCATGGCGAGTCCGGCGCCGTTCACCATGCAGGCGATGTTGCCATCGAGCTTGATGTAGTTCAAGCTGTATTTAGAGGCTTCCACTTCGAGAGGATCCTCCTCGTTGAGGTCGCGCAACTCCATCAGGTTCTTGTGACGGTAGAGGGCATTGTCATCGAGGTTGAATTTGGCGTCGAGCGCGACCGCGCGGCCGTCTTTCGCGAGAATGAAGGGATTGATCTCGGCAAGCGAGGCGTCGAGACCTTCGTAAGCGCGAACGAGAGCCTGCATGGCGGCCGCGGCGGCGTTGACGGCGGGTCCCGCGAGTCCCATGCCAAAAGCCAGTTTGCGGGCCTGGAAGCCCATCAGGCCGGCGCCGGGCTCGATCCATTCCTTGAGGATCAGTTCGGGCGTTTTGGCGGCCACTTCCTCTATTTCCATGCCGCCGGCGGCGGAAGCCATGAACACGTTGCGCCCCACGGCGCGGTCGAGCAGCATGCCAAGGTACAACTCGCGCTCGATGGGAAGGGTCTCCTCGATGAGGAGGCGTTTCACGAGACGGCCTTCAGGCCCGGTCTGGTGGGTCACCAGGGTCATCCCGAGGATCCTGCCGGCGATCTCCCTCGCCTCGGCGGCGTCTTTGGCGATCTTCACGCCGCCGCCTTTTCCGCGGCCGCCGGCGTGGATCTGGGCTTTCACCACCACGCTGCCGCCCAGTTCCTTCGCGGCGGCTTCGGCTTCCTCGACCGAGAAGACGGCCTTGCCTTTCGGCACAGGGACTCCGTACTGCGCCAAGAGCGCCTTGGCCTGGTATTCATGAATTTTCATCGGGTTGAGCCTGTGTTAGTATTTCGAAGGTCGAACTCACCACTATAACATGTCGATTGTTCCCTTCCTTCATCGAGTTGTCGCGCGCGAGGACCTTACCGTGGAAGAGGCCCGCGAGGCGATGTTGTCCATTCTTTCGGGCGAAAGTACGAATGCGCAGATTGCCGCTTTCGTTACGGCCTTGCGGATGAAGGGAGAAACGGGAGCGGAGATTCTGGGATTTGCGCGCGCGATGGGGGAAAAAGGCAGGAAAGTGGAGGTGGGGCTTGGAGCGGAGCCTTTGATCGACACTTGCGGCACGGGAGGGGATGGCGGAGGGACGTTCAACATCTCCACGATTGCGGCCTTCGTGGTCGCGGGAGCGGGGGCGCGGGTGGCCAAGCACGGAAACCGCTCGCTGTCGAGCCAGTGCGGGAGCGCGGACCTGCTGGAGGAACTTGGCTTGCCGGTCGAGGTTCCGCTCGAGGTGACGGCACGGGCGATCCGCGAGGTGGGGATCGGATTCCTGTTTGCCCCGGCGCTTCATCCGGCGATGCGGTACGCGCAGCCGGTGCGAGGGGAGTTGAAGATGCGCACGGCGTTCAACCTGCTAGGGCCGCTATGCAACCCGGCGGGGGCGACGGCGCAGTTGATCGGCGCCCCGTCGATGCGGTCCGCGGAGTTAATGGCCGAGGCGTTGTCGGGGTTGGGGATCGGACGCGCGTGGGTGGTGCATGGAGCGGACGGTCTCGATGAGATCACAACGACAACCGGGACGCATGTGTTCGAGGTGCGCGAGTCGCGCATCCGGCGGATGACGGTCACTCCCGAGGATTTCGGCGTTCGCCGTGTGCGGGCGGACGAGATCAGGGGAGGGGACCGGGCGGCAAATGCGGCGATTGCGCGCAGCGTGTTGCGCGGCGACCGGGGTCCGCAACGGGACATTGTGGTGGTGAATGCGGCGGCGGCTTTGCTGGTGGCGGGCGCGGCTTCGAGTCTTGAGGAGGCGGT
This sequence comes from Bryobacterales bacterium, assembly GCA_020847895.1. Lineage (GTDB taxonomy): Bacteria > Acidobacteriota > Terriglobia > Bryobacterales > Bryobacteraceae > CADEFT01. The sequence continues at coordinate 2,087 of JADLBG010000295.1, read as the reverse complement.
GGCACAGGCGGAGAAATCCATTGACGAGCGGGCGGCGTTTGCGTCGTTGTCGCGGCTGTGTTTGCTGCTTTCCTGGGCCGCGGGCCTAAAATCTTCCTAAACTTCTCATTCTCCACAGCCGATGAAGAAAGAGGCAGATGAGTTATTGGCCCGATGCACTTTCGATGGGGTTCCGAACGGATCCAGCCACCAACCCGGAGGTGGTGTCCACCCAGAGCGCGAACGGCGCATCCGCGAAGAGCGGCGAGTCGAAGCAGCATTCCGGACAAGTTGGGGATATTGCCAACCCGATGGAAGATCTGACCAACCTCAAGGTTCGGTTCCTGGCTGTTCTCAATCACGAGATACGCACTCCTCTAAGCGGAATCATGGGCATGACGGATCTTCTGCTGGAAACAAGGCTGGATGATGAACAGCGGGAATATGTTTCGGCCGCAAGATCGTGCGCCGAAACACTGTTCGAGGTGCTCAATGCGACTCTGGAGTATTCCGCGCTCAGTTCCGGACGCGTCCGGTTGGAAGACGCGGAATTCCACGTTGCCGAAATGATTGGGGCCGCTTTGGCCGAGCACCAGTTCAAGGCCGATGCCAAAGGAATCCGCCTGATTTCAGTGATCGAGGCGGGAGTGCCGGAAATCGTGGTGGGAGATGCGCTGCGGGTTCGGCAAATCCTTTCTCATCTGATCTCGAACGGCATCAAATTCACCCCCCAGGGCGAGGTTGAGGTGAAGGTGAGCCCAGGCCCACTGGTGGAGAGGAAAATGACGCTACAGTTCCGCGTGCGGGATACGGGCATCGGAATCGCGGCGGAGCAACTGGCCCACATCTTCGATTCGTTCCGTCAACTGGACAGTGGTCTTTCGCGCAGCTATGCCGGGCTTGGGCTGGGGCTGGCACTGGTGGAGAAGCTGACCACGCTGATGCATGGGTCCATTCGCGCGGAGAGCACGGTGGGGCAGGGGTCGTCATTTTTCGTCGAATTGCCGTTCCAACTCTCGGACCTCCACATGCCGGGCGAGCATCCGGCGGAGACCGTGGATAGCGTGGCCACCGCGCGTATCCTTCTGGTGGAAGACAACGAGGTGGCGCAGCGCATCTTCAGCCATGTGCTGCGGAGAGGAAAGTATCTGGTGGAATGCACCAATTCGGGAACGGATGCGATTCGCGCCGCGAACCGGCGCACGTATGACCTCATCCTGATGGACCTGCAAATGCCCGGTATGAACGGAATCGACACCACGCTCAAGCTGCGAACCATACCCGGGTATGAAAGCGTGCCCATCATCGCGCTCACGGCTAATTCGGCCGAGGAGCACCGTGTTCTGGCGCAGGAGGCAGGAATGCAAGGGTACCTGGTGAAACCCATCCCATCGGATGAACTTCTCTCCTCCATCGCACATTTCCTTCGTAAAGGCCGGGAGTAGAATTTTGGCCGTTGTACAGTGAAGTGTGGATTGCCGCCCGAACTGCGGGGCCTGTTGTACGGTTCCCTCCATCTCTTCCCCGATTCCTGGCATGCCCCGCGGTAAGCCCGCCAACACGCGCTGCGTGCAACTCGCGGCGGATTTTCGCTGTCAGCTTTTCGGCAGACCGGAGCGTCCTGCCGTGTGCCAGACGCTCGAACCCTCGCTCGAGATGTGCGGGCGAACGGCCGAGGAGGCCCATTTGTATCTCCTGCGGTTGGACTTGCTGACCAGGCCCTAGGCTTCATGGCTGCGAGCGGGGAAGGATGCGCGGTTACTTCCTGTAGTCAACCCAAATCGGGCTCGACCAGGCCAACTGTCCGGCGGTCTGCTCGACACGGACGTAGTAGTAGTTCTCACCGGCTTTCACGTCCGCGTCCCGGTACTCGAACGCGGCCGAAGAGCCGGGCGGGCGCTCCGTGTGTACGAAGGTATTGTTCTTGATCACCTCGATGCGGCTGATCGGTCCGGTGCCTTCCACGCGCACCTTGAGCACCGGAATCTCCCGGGTGGAGAAGACGTCGCCCATCAGGCGGCCGCCCACGCGCACGTCGACGATGATGTTGTCCGTGGCCGCATAGGCATGCCGCGCGCGCATGGCGTTCAACAGGTCTTCACGGCTGT
>JADLBG010000294.1 GCA_020847895.1 Bryobacterales bacterium | reverse complement strand
TATGGCGCCCCGGCGGCAGCGTCATTTCGCAGGGCGTGGTGCACATCAGGTGCGGCTGCCCGTCAAACATGATCTTCACTCCCGGAGGAGAGGTGACCACGCGCACGGTGGCGTCCCGTGGCTGCGGCTCCTGTTTGCGGACCGCGGCGGCCGTTTTGCGCGGGGCGGGCTCCGGGACTTTCACCTGGGGATCTGCCTCGGGAGCTTTCTCCTCCTGCACCGGCTTCTCCTCCTCGGGCGGCTTCGTTTGCTCCACCGGCGGAGGCGGAGGTTCGGGTCTCCCCGCCACCGGACCCACCGGAGACGGCTTGGCCTCATCGTTCGCCGCCGCGGGCGGAACCGCTTGCTCGGGTTTCATCCGCGGGGAGTCGTTGTGAAACAGAAGCATGTTCAGACCCGCCGCCATCAGACCCACCACGGCGAACCCGGCCAGAAATGCAACCACAGTCGTGCGTTTGCGCCCCGAGGGAACCGGCTCCGGAGGTAAGATACGCGAGGGAACGGCGGTCGGCGCCGCGGGCTTCGGTGGCCGCGCCGCCGCCTGTTTAACAACTGTGGCCGGCTCCGCCACCGTCTCCTGCTCGTCGATAGCTCCCTGACGCACCGGTTTCCAGTTCGGCCGCGCGGAACACGCATTGCGCAAAGCTTTCGTGAACGCCTCGCAGTTCGGAAATCGGGCCTTGGAATCTTTGCTGAGCGCCCTCCGGATCACCACGTCGACAGCGGCGCCGAGAGTCGAATTGAGCCGCTGCGGCGGAATCGGCTCCTCATGCACAATCTTGAACATCAGCGCCGGCACCGTGTTCCCCGTAAATGGGCGCTCCCCCGTCAGAAGCTGGTAGGCAATGACCGCCAGCGAGAACTGGTCCGCGCGCCCATCCACCGCAAGATCCGATATCTGCTCCGGCGACATGTAGCTCGGCGTGCCGAGCACCATGCCGGTGTTCGTCGCCTGTTGCGAAGTGAACTTTGCCACCCCGAAATCGGTGATTTTCACCGCTCCGTTCGAGGTCAGCATGATATTCGCCGGCTTGATGTCGCGATGAACGATGCCGCGGCTGTGGGCATAATCGAGCGAAGCGGCCGCGTTATCGAGGATGTGAAACAGGAGATCTTTGTGGATCGGCTTCTCGCCCGCCATCAGCTTTTCGAGCGTCGGCCCGTCGACATATTCCATGAAAACGTAGCAGACACCGTCGGATTCCTGAATGTCGTAAATGGTGACAATGCCCGGGTGAGAGAGGATGCCCGCGGAACGCGCCTCGCGGAACAGCCGGTCGCGAAGAAACTGCCGCTCCTGGTCGCTGGCGGCGTCCGCCAGGCGGATGGTCTTGATGGCTACCGTGCGCCCGATGGACGGATCTTCGGCCCGGTACACGACGCCCATTGCGCCTCTGCCCAGCTCCCCCGTGATCCGATATCGCCCGATCTGTTCCATCCGGAAGGCCATTTTATTGTAGCAACCGGCTCCGGGCGGGAACGTGCTGTACAATCGAAGTTACATTCACCACCATGTTTCAATCGTTGTTTGGCTCGACAACCGAGAGCGAGCCGAATCTCCTCGAGAGGCTGAAAAAGGGTATCGAAAAGACCCGCACCGGCTTCGTGTCGATGATCGAAGACACCCTGCAGGGAAAGAAGGAAATCGATTCGGACCTTCTCGAGGAACTCGAGTATTCCCTCATCACCGCGGACATCGGCGTGCGCACGGCCACGGAGATTCTCGAAAGCATCCGCCAGCGCGTGGACCGCAAGCTGGTGAACGACGCCGGGGAACTGCGCGCCATGATCAAACAGCATCTGCTCGATGTGCTCGAGTCCGTCGAAAGACCTGTGCCCACCGTCGCCCCGCCGCCCGCCGTCGTCATGGTGGTGGGCGTGAACGGCGCCGGCAAAACCACCACCATCGGGAAACTGGCGCACCGCTTCCACACCGAGAAGCGCAGCGTGCTGCTCTGCGCCGCGGACACGTTCCGCGCCGCCGCTATCGATCAGTTGGAAGTGTGGGGCGAACGCACGGAAACCGAAGTCATCCGCCAGAAGCCCGGCTCCGACCCGAGCGCTGTTCTCTTCGACGCCCTCCAGGCTGCCCGGGCGCGTAAAGTGGATTACGTCATCGTGGATACCGCCGGCCGCCTGCACACCAAGACCAACCTCATGGCGGAACTCGAGAAGATGGGCCGCACGGCGAACAAAGTCATTCCCGGCGCGCCTCATGAGGTCCTGCTCGTGCTCGACGCCACCACCGGGCAGAATGGACTCGAGCAGGCCAAACACTTCACACAGACCAGCGGCGTGACCGGAATTGTTCTCACGAAGCTCGACGGCACAGCCAAGGGCGGCGTGGTAGTAGCCATTGCCCGGGAACTGAACCTCCCCATCCGCTACATCGGCATCGGCGAGAAAGTGGAGGATCTGCTCCCCTTCGAGCCGGAACGCTTTGTCGAATCGCTGTTTGAAACATCATAATCATTCCATGGACCAGGATTACCTTGCCCAGGCGCTGGAACTGGCAGAGGAGGGAATCGGGCAGACCAGCCCGAATCCAACAGTCGGGGCAGTCGTCGTGCGGGATGGCGTTGTCGTAGGGCGAGGATTTCATGTCTATGCCTTGAAGAAGCACGCCGAGATCGTGGCATTGGAAGAAGCGGGCGAACTTGCCCGCGGGGCGGATCTGTATGTGACTCTCGAGCCCTGTTCCCACCAGGGCCGCACCGGACCTTGCGCGGACGCCGTCATCGCGGCCGGCATCCGCAAAGTCACCGCCGCCATGGAAGATCCCAATCCGCTGGTGGCGGGCGAAGGCTTCCGCAAACTGCGCACGGCGGGCATCGAGACGCAATTGGACGATCGCCACGCCGCCGCCGCCCGCAAGCTGAACGAAGCCTACATCCATTTCATGAAAACGCGCCGGCCATTTGTTACCCTCAAGTCGGCGGTGACGCTTGATGGCAAAATCGCCGCCCCCTACGATAACGACGGCTGGATCACCAGCGAGCGTGCGCGCGCTCATGTGCAAACCCTGCGGCATGCCTCCGATTGCATCCTCACCGGCATCGGAACGGTGCTCGCCGACAATTGCCTGCTCAATGACCGCTCCGGTCTGCCGCGCGGCCGCCCGCTGCTCCGCATCGTGCTCGATTCCCAACTCCGGTTGCCGCTCGCTTCGAAGATGATGGCCGGTTGCCGTCATGATGTCCTGGTGGTGACCACGTCCGCCGCCGGCGCCGACCGCAGATCCGCACTCGAGCAGGCAGGAGCCGAAGTGGTGGTGATGGACGGCAAGGACGGCCGCACCGATCTGCGCGCCCTGGTGAACTGGCTCGGCGAGCGAGGCTATCAATCCCTGATGATCGAAGCCGGCAGCCTGGTGAACTGGGCGGCGCTCGAATCAGAAGTCACTGACCGGATCTTCTTCTACTACGCGCCGAAGATCCTCGGCGGGCTGCAATCGCTCCCCGTCGCCGGCGGCAAAGGAAGGCATCGCAGGCGGGACGCCATCCAGTTGGAGAACGTCACCCTGCACCACATTCCACCCGATGAATTCGCGGTGGAAGCGTATCTGAGGAAATCGACGGATGTTCACGGGAATCATTGAAGAGCTTGGCACGGTGGAATCGGTGGAGGCCCGCGAGGCGGGAGCGCGGTTGCGAATTCGCTGCGCCGCCGTGCTTTCGGATGCGGTGGAAGGCTGCAGCATCTGCGTCAACGGAGTCTGTCTCACCGCCGTCGATCTGCGCCCCGATTCCTTCGCCGCGGACCTCGCCCCCGAAACACTGCGCGCCAGCAGCCTTGGCCGCCTGCGGGCGGGCTCCATGGTAAATCTCGAACGCTCCCTCGCCGCCGGAGGACGGTTGAGCGGCCACATCGTGCAGGGCCATGTCGATGCCACCGCCGGATTTCTCGGCCTCGACCCGCTTGGCTCGGACAACTGGTGGCTGCGCGTCCGCGTGCCGCCCGAAGCCGCGCGTCTGCTGGTCTATAAGGGTTCCGTGGCGATTGACGGCATCAGTCTGACCGTGGCCTCCATCGAGGGCGATGTGCTCTCCGTCACCATCGTGCCCCACACCTTCCGTAACACCACGCTCGGTTCCCTCAAGCCGGGCGACCGGGTGAACATCGAGTGCGACATTGTGGCAAAGTACGTGGACAAACTGTTGGGGCGAATCGAATTGCCGCGCGGGCTCACCCTGGAAAAGTTGAAAGACCTCGGCTACTGATCAGCCGCGCTGCAACTCGAGCATGATCTCGCGCGCCGCCTTGCGCGCCTCTTCCACCTGGTTGATCTCGAAACTGATGGCGCCCACTTTGGCGTGGCCGCCCCCGCCGTAGCGCTCGCAGATCGTGGCCAGATTGTGCACCAGCGGCCGCGGAGCCCACGGATTCGATCCCACCGACACCTTCGTGCGGAACGTGGAGACGCTCACAGACACCGTGTACAGCGAATCGGGAAAGAGATGGTAGGGGATGAACTTGTTGTATCCGTCCAGATCCTCGCCCACGAGATCGAAATAAACCACCCCGCCCTGGCATACGGACCGTTCGCGGATCACGTCCACCGAACGCAGGTGGCGCTGATAGAGAGGCCGGTATAGTTCCTGTACTTCAGGCTTCTCTATGATGGCGCCCAGGCGCTCGTACATCATCCAGCGGATCATGCTCTGCACAATACCAGACCCTTTGGACCCTTCGATGACGAGAGTCAGTTTCATCGCCGCGGCCCCCAGTTGCACGGCTTCCCTGGCGCTCGAATATTGCGCTCCGTCGATGATGTCCGCCCATTCCACGAGTTCGCTCAGATCCGCCGCGTTGTATCCCCACTTCTGCCGCGTCGCCGTCGCGATGAACTTCGTACAGGAACGGAAACTCGGGTCGAACAGCTTCTTCCCGCTCGTGTCTCTGTGGAAATGCTCGGCGTCTTCGGGCGAGAGAAACGCGCTCTGGTGATGGTCGAACCACCATGTCAAATTCGGGTTCGGCGAGTACTTGAAGTCGACGATGGCGTTCTCGTCGCCGTCAAACAGACTGTCCTCGAACAGTTGCGAAGCCTTGTGCGCCATGCCCGTATACACGAACTCGGCATCCGGGGCAATCGTATCCCGGTAGAAGCGGCTGAAGAACGCCGCTGACGCTGCTCCATCGAAGCAGTGGTCATGATAGAGGACCCTTACGCGCATGGTTCGCAATGAGGAGCGGAAAACTCATTAGCTTGCCTCAAACAGGTGGGAAAAAGCAAGTGCAATCGTTTTTGTCCTTTGGGATACTCAATGGCGGCGCAGAACTGCCCACGGCAAACCGGCGCCCGTCAGCAGTACGGCGCCGGGCTAGGGAACCTCGGCCACAGCCGCGAAAAAGAACGTAGATTCTCCGAAACGTTGTTCCATTGTATCGCGGCAGCCGCGCCCAACCGGGCTCTATTTCCCCACCATGCGGTAGCTGACAAAGGCCACGCGCCTGCTGTCCGGAGACCACGAGGGCACGTTCATCGTCCCCTGCCCCCCGAACAAGGTTGCGATGATCCGCGGTGTTCCTCCACCCGCCGGAGCCAGCCGCAGCGTGACGTCTTTATTCGGCGGATGCCCGCTCACGGTCTTCTCGAACGAGACATACACAATCCATTTGCCGTCCGGAGACGGGTGCGCGAACCAGTCCGCCGAATCCTCGCCCGGAATCAGCATCTGCTGCCCGGAGCCGTCCGCCTTCATCCGCCAGATTCGCATCAGGCCGCTGCGCGCCGAATTGAAGTAGATATACTCCCCGTCCGGCGAATAATCGGGGCCGTCATCCAATCCGGGACTGGTAGTCAACCGCTTCTCCTCGCCCCCCTCCACAGCCATTGTGTAGATGTCGAATTCGCCGCCCCGGCTTGCGCAATACGCCACCGTCCCGCCGTCCGGTGACCACCCGTGCCAATACGAGGGGAACTTGCTGGTGAGCAGGCGCGGGACGCCGCCGCCGATCGGAAGAATGTACACCTGAGACTGCCGGTTCGCCGACCCATCGCTGATGGCCAGCCATTTCCCGTCGGGCGAGATGCCGTGGTCGTTGTTGCAGCGCGTCCGCTCCCCGGTATCGATTGCTTTGGGTTCGCCTCCCGCCGCTGCCAGGCGATAGATCCGGCCCCCGGAGTTGTAGAGGAGATACGCGCCGTCGCGAGACCAGTTGGGAGCCTCGAAATGCTCCTTGGCGCGCCGCACGATGTGGCGCACCCCTGTGTCGATGTCGATGGTTTCGAGTGTGCTCTCCGCCACCCGTTCCTTGTCCGGAACCACTCCCCGCGCGTCCATCTCCACCTTCGAGAAAATGGCCGTGGTGGCCGCGGTGTTGTCGTGCGACGACAACGCCAGCCCCGCATAGATGGATTCCGGCATCTCCACCGTAAGCGCGCCGATGGGTTCAAAAGGCTGCCCCGGCCTGGCCGCTTCCGCCGAAATAACGTTGCCGCGCCTCTCGAGCCTCGCCACCACCGGCGGTGTCAACTTCGTCCGCACCTCGGCGGTCGGGCCGCCCTTCACCTTGCGGTACTGCAGCGCCAGCAACCCGTCGCCGTGAAAGGCGAAGTCCGCGTATGGCGAATCGGCGTCCAGCGTGGCGCGAAAGATGGGGCCGCCCTTGCGGTGGGCATGCGTGCCCTCGCCTACCCATTCAAACGTCGTCGTAAGCGACACGTCCCCCCTTACTTTGCTGTAAACGAAATGGAAGCCGTCCTCCTCCGCCCACATGTTCCGGCCGCTGCCCGTGATGCGGTAGGTCCCGGACCGCGCCTCATACTGAACGCTCCCCCGGATGCCCGTATTGCCGACATCGGCCGATGCCTCGAACAGCCCGATCTTCTCCGCCCTCGCCGGGGCCAGCAGAATGATAGTGAGTGCAATAAGGCGGTACATGAGTCTCTTCGCAGTGTATCTCCACGCTGCTACTGCGTGGACCGGTATCCGGGGCGGCTCCGGATTCTAGCGTCCGGCCTGCGCGGAAGGCGCACCTCCAAACGGTGATATCCCGGCTCGGCGCCCTCCGGTGAAAAGCTCAGCACGTACTGTGCATGCAACTCCGCCCCCAGTTTTTCCATAACCCCTTCGAGCCCCCGCTGCCGCGTGAACGGAAAGATGGTTCCTCCGGTGGCTTCCGACAGAACCTTCGCGGAATTCGGCATGTTGAGCCTTGAAAGTTCGCCAATCCCGGCCAGCAGATCCACGCGTTGTTCCGGTGGCGGCAGCCGCGGATTGATTTGCGAGGGCGGTCCCCCATCGATTGTGCCTGCCGGCTCGGTAGGCGGACCCGGATTCTTGCGCGGCGCCGGACGCCCCTTCGCGGATGACTTCGTTGTGAAGGCCGTCTTGAACGCGGAGTACGTGGCGGCATAGATCGTCACCCCCGCTGCCTGCCCGGCGGCAACCACCGCATCCAGATTTGTCTCGCTGCCCCGGTCCCGCGATTCGGAAATGAGCAGCAGCACGCGCCGCCTGTTCGGCATTGCGCGCAGCCGGCGGATCGCCTCATAGACCGCGTCCAGCATGCGGGCGGTTCTTTCTTCTCCCGCCTCGAGGCGCCCGAAGGATGCCGCCAGCCGGCCGGGGTCGTTCGTGCAATCCTCCAGCCACGCCACCCGCCCTGCAAACGAGAGAAGCCCCGCGCACCCGCGCTCTCCCGTAATCAGCGGCTGCACCATCGCGCCGATTTTCCTCACTTTCTCGAGCGCCGCCGAGGAGATTCCCGACGCTTGCACGGCGATCATCAGTGCGATCGGGGCCACACCTGTGGCCGTCGAATCGACAAGCAACCGTCGCGGATGCCCATTGTCCAGCACCAGGAAATCCGAGGCTTCGAGGCCGTCCACATTGCGGCCTTTGCCGTCCGTGACCGTAACAGGAACCAGGACAAGGCGCGCCCGGGCATCGAAGTGAGATTCCTGGCCGGCCAGAACCAGCGCCACAACCAACGCCAGAAAAAAGGCAAGCCTGTTCATCCGGTTTCCCACCAGCATGCCAAGTGCCTGTTTCTGGCAAACTGTGGGGAGTGTTTCGCGTATTGGCGTTCCTTTTGTTGGCGCCGGCTTTGATGGGCCGGCCCGCGCGGCCGGTTGTGGGTGATACCCGCCCTCTGCCCCAGGACCTGCCGCGGCAAGCGCTCTGGGACGGGTCGAAGTGGCGGCTCGAAGTCCGCTCGCCGGGCGCGGCCGCCCTGCGGCTGCACTTCACGGCGTTCCATGTAGGTAGCGGGCAGGTAAGAATCGCGGGCGGCGAGTCTGCCGCCGGCCCCTTCACGCAAGACGGGCTGCTCTCGGATGGCGATTTCTGGTCGCCTCTCCTCGCCGGCGATACGGTCATCGTCGAGTATGAACCCGCCCCCGAGGCGGCGGGCGAGTTCCCCTTCCGCATTCCGGAAGTAGGGCATTTCTACGCGGCGCCCCTTCGAAAAGACCGTGAACGCGGACTCGTGGCCTGCCACGCCGATCTCACCACCCAGCCCGCATGGCTCACCCCCGCGTCAAGCGTCGCCTTGATGCTGTTCCAGACAACGGACATGGGTATCCCTTATTGGACGGTCTGCACCGGCACGCTGCTCGCCGATACCAACCGCACGGGCCGCCCTCTGTTCCTTACCGCGCACCACTGTATCCAGACCGATGAGGAAGCCCGATCCCTCGAAACCTACTGGAATTTTCAGAACACCGTCCCCTCAACTCTCGATTATTACAGCGGCAACTTCGGAAGCTGGATTCCATCAAGCCTGGCCACCACGCTTCAGAAAGTTACGGGGGCAACCATCCTGAAAACCACCCGCGAGCCGGAGGGCGATGGCACGCTTCTCCTCCTTGCGGCAAATCCGCCCGCGGGCGTGCAATTCGCCTCCTGGAACACCCGCGAATTGCCCGTGGCGGCCTCCACCGGCACAGTGCATCATCCCGACGGCAGCTTCAAGCGCATCACACTGGGCCGGCGCTCCGCCAATGACCCTGGAACCAACGTCGAGGGCAAGTTCCGGCCTTCGGACTATTACTACAAGATTTCCGAACTCGTGGGTCTCACCGAGGGCGGCTCTTCCGGCGCCGCGCTCATGACGAACGATTTTCTCGTCTCCGGAATGCTCAGCT
>JADLBG010000293.1 GCA_020847895.1 Bryobacterales bacterium | reverse complement strand
GGAGCAGGGGACGGGCGAATTCGAGGTACTCCTGTTTCGGGATGCCCGGCTCGAAGCACCTCCGGCAGCGGGCCTCATAGATTCCGGCCGCGCCCACAACAATAAGGTCGTCGTTTTCCACCAGCCGCTGCGTGTGCTTGGCGGGATTGCCGCAGCGCATGCAGATGGCCAGTGTCTTCGTAATCGACTCGGCCATGCAAAGCAGATCCGGCATCGGATGGAACGGCCTCCCCATGTAGTCGGTGTCAAGTCCGCCGATGATGACCTGTTTGCCGCTGTCGGCCAGTTGGTTGGCGACATCCACCAGGTCTTTGCCGAAAAAGTTCGATTCGTCGATGCCGATTACCTGCGTCCGCCAGTCCATGCGCTCGAGAATCTCCCTGGCGCTCGAAACCACCTCCGCTTTCAACCGCGAATCGGCGTGCGAGACGATCTCGTCCTCGGAGTAGCGTGTGTCCACCACCGGCTTAAAAGCCTGCACCCGCTTCCTGGCGATCATGGCGCGCCGCAGCCGCCGGATCAACTCTTCGCTCTTTCCAGAAAACATGGGACCGCATACCACTTCGATCCATCCGAGGTTACCCGTAACTACATCCACTCGGGGCATCTTAACATAGCTGTTATGGGTCTCCGCACCATTCAAGCGGAATTTCTGGATACCGCGGGCGACGAGGAGGCGGAGGGCAACCTCGAGGACCTGCGGCGCATCAATCGCCGGCTGGGCGGTTATTTGATTTTCCGCCGCTTGATGAGGCAGTGGTACACTCCAGCCGACGCATTCACAATACTCGATGTAGGCGCCGCTTCAGGCGATATGGGCCGGGCGCTGCGCGAAACTTTTCCCCGGGCCGCGATTGTCTCGCTCGATCAGAATGCGCGCAATCTGCGGGGCGCGAGTCCGCCCAAACTGCTTGCCGATGCCTTTCACCTTCCGTTCGGCCGCGCGAGCTTTGACGTCGTGTTTTCCAGCCTGTTCCTGCATCACTTCGAGGACGACGCAGTGGTGGAACTGCTCCGCGGGATGGATGCCGCTGCCCGGAAAGCCGTCGTAGCGGTGGATCTCGAGCGTCATCCCCTGGCCAAAGCCTTCCTGCCGGCAACCCGCTGGCTGTTCGGCTGGCATGAGATCACGCTGCATGACGGGCCCGTGTCCGTGGCGGCGGGTTTTCGCCGGGCGGAACTGGCCTTGCTTGCCCAGAGAGCCGGGTTGCGGCGGGCGCGTGTACGGCTTCACCCGCCGTGGTTCCGGCTCTCGCTGGTTTCGGAAAGTTAGCGCCGCACCGGATCTCCGGCTTCGGGATCAATTCCGAGATCGGCGATGGCCTGCCGCGCCTTAACGGCGTCGAACTTTCCATCGCGCGCCAGCCTGGATAACGTAGCCGCTGTGATGGAAGCCGCATCCACTTCAAAGAATTTCCGCAGGTGTTCGCGGTCTTCGCTGCGCCCGAAGCCGTCGGTGCCGAGGGTGACCAGACGCGAGCCGAGCCACGGCGCCAGTTGATCGGGGACGATCTTCATATAGTCCGAGGCGGCAATGATGGGTCCCTTTGTTCCTTCCAGGGCCTTGGTCACGTATGGAGTGCGGGGCGCTTCGGCCGGGTGAAGCCGGTTCCAGCGGTCGCACTCGAGGGCATCGCGCCGCAGTTCGTTGTAGCTGGTCACGCTCCACACATCAACCTGCACGTTGTATTTTTCCGCCAGCAGCTTTTGCGCCGCCAGCGCCTCGTTGAGAATGGATCCGCTGCCGAACAGATGCGCGGCCGGCTTTCCGTTGGCCGAAGCCTGGAAACGGTAGACGCCGCGGATGATACCCTCTTCCACGCCCTCCGGCATCGGCGGCTGCGCGTAGTTTTCGTTGCCGATGGTGAGGTAATAGAAGCGGGCCTCTCCCTTCTCGTACATCCGTTCGATGCCGTCGTGAATGATGACGGCGATCTCATAGGCGTAGGCGGGATCATAGGCCGCGCAGGTGGGAATGGTGCTGGCCAGGACGTGACTGTGGCCGTCCTGGTGCTGGAGACCTTCCCCGGCAAGCGTGGTCCTGCCCGCGGTTCCGCCCACGAGGAATCCCCTCCCGCGCGAATCACCGAACGCCCAGGCGAGATCACCGAATCGCTGGAAGCCGAACATCGAGTAATACGTGAAGAAGGGAATCACTGGCACGCCGTAGTTGGCATAGGCAGTCCCGGCGGCGGTGAAACTGGCCATGGAGCCGGCTTCAGTAATGCCTTCCTCCAGGATCTGTCCGTCCTGGGCTTCCTTGTAATACAGGAAGTTGTCGCTGTCCACCGGCGTGTAGAGCTGTCCCTGGCTGGCGTAGATTCCATACTGGCGGAACAGCGATTCCATCCCGAAAGTGCGCGCCTCGTCGGGAACGATGGGTACGACGTACTTGCCGATTTCGGGGGACTTCAACAGATTGCGCAGCACGGCGACGAACGCCATCGTGGTGGATACTTCGCGCCCCGCCGACCCGCCGAGCGAATCCTTGAACGTATCGAGCGGCGGCGTCTTGATGGTGGCCGGTTTTGGATTGCGCGAGGGCATGTACCCGCCCAACCCTTCGCGGCGCGCCTTGAGGTAGCGCATTTCCTCGCTGTTCTCCTCCGGCTTGTAGAAGGAAAGCGTGTGCACCTGCTCGTCGCTGATGGGGATATCGAAACGCGAGCGGAAATACACCATTTCCTGCTCGTTGAGCTTCTTCTGCTGGTGCGTGACGTTGCGGCCTTCGCCTGCCTCGCCCAAGCCGTAGCCCTTGACCGTCTTCGCCAGGATGACCGTCGGCCGGCCCGTATGTTCGGTGGCCCGCAGGTAGGCATTGTAGACCTTCTTCGGATCGTGCCCCCCGCGTTTCAGCTTGAAAATCTCCTCGTCGCTCATGTCCGCGACCAGTTCCCTCAGTTCCGGATACTTGCCGAAGAAATGCTCGCGGGCGTAGGCCCCGCCGTGCGCCTTGAAATTCTGATATTCGCCATCGACGCATTCGTTCATGCGCTTGATGAGCAGGCCGCTCGTGTCCTTCGCAAACAGCCGGTCCCATTCCGAGCCCCACAGGACTTTGATTACGTTCCAGCCGGCGCCGCGGAAGGCGGCCTCGAGTTCCTGCACGATGCTGCCGTTGCCGCGCACCGGACCGTCGAGCCTCTGGAGATTGCAGTTCACCACCCAAATCAGGTTGTCGAGCTTTTCCCGCGCAGGCAGGGTGATCGCCCCCAGCGTCTCCGGTTCATCGGTTTCGCCATCGCCCACAAAAGCCCAGATCTTCCGGTCCGTCCTGGCGATGATGCTCCGGTTCTCCAGGTAGCGCATGAAGCGGGCGTGATAGATCGAATTGATGGGTCCCAGTCCCATCGAAACCGTTGGAAATTGCCAGAAATCCGGCATCAGCCACGGGTGGGGGTACGAAGAAAGTCCGGGTTCTTCGCGTAACTCGTGCCGGAAGTTTTCCAGGTGCTTCGCCGTCAGCCGCCCTTCCAGGAACGCCCGCGAATACACGCCCGGGGAAGCGTGGCCCTGAAAATACACGAAATCGCCCGGTTCCTCGCCGATCCCGGCGCGGAAGAAGTGGTTGTATCCGACCTCGAGCAAAGTCGCCAGGCTGGCATAGGTCGAGATATGCCCGCCGATGCCGTTGTCATACTTGTTGGCGCGGACCACCATGGCCATGGCATTCCAGCGGATGATGCTCTTGATTCTCCGCTCAAGGTGACGGTCCCCAGGATAGGGGACTTCGTCCGCCGGAGGGATTGTGTTGATGTAAGGGGTATTGGGGCGGGCCGGTATCGCCAGTCCGAGATCGGCGGCCCGTTCCCTCAGCTTTTCGAGTAGGAATCGAGCCCGTTCCGCGCCGGCTTCGTCCATCACCTGGTCAAGCGCTTCTATCCATTCTGAAGTTTCCACGGAGTCGGTGTCGGGTAAGACGCCGGAGCCGGATACAGCAGGGTCCTCGGTAATCACCATACGTGTAGTAGACATGGTTATAAAGGTCTCTATTCAAAATAACATGCTCCTCTCAGAGAGCCTTGAGCACGCGCGCCGTCACGATGGCCTCCCCGACGTGGCGCTGCGTGTGCTCGGCGATATGGATGAGGAGTCCGGCAACGGTAGTGGGGAGTTGCTTTCTCCCGACCCCCCTCGATTCGAGGAGCACGGCGGGGTCGAGTGCGCGGACCTGTTCGCCGACGCGGTCGAGGACGCGCCCGAGTTCATCGAGCAACTCGTCGCGCGAGGCTCCGGCGTCCATTTCCGTGCCGAGGAGGAACATTTGCGCTTCGTCGAGCAACCGGCCCTGGGCGTAGGTGAAGAGGCGGTCGATGCTCCGTGCCGCATGACGGATGTGGAATCCGGCGGGTCCGAGGCCGAAAGGGCGCGCCCATAGCTGGTCTGGGGTGAGGCCCTGGGTCCAGTGGGCGAGGTCGGCGCGGGCTTGTTCGAAGGAATGAAGGACGGCTCGCGGGACGGGGTGCAGATCCGCGAGGCTTCCGGACAGCCATGGTTCAGTCATTCATCCACGGTAGCAACAGAATCCAGTTCACGGTTCCGGGAATTCCTCCGATATGCAGCAGCAGTAGGACATGGAAGCGGGTGTTGATCATCACCCACTCCCGACGATCCTGGGCAGGGTGAGGGGCGTTCGGGGAAACAACCTATCGAAAAGGAGTCGTATGGAAGCGACACTACTCGAGCGCGAGCCCGGGGCCTCCAGGGTTGAGGACCGCGCCGGGAAATATCTGGTCTTTCAACTCGGCCGGGAGGAATTCGGAATTCGGGTTCTGAAGGTCCGGGAAATCATGGGCATCCAGGACATTACGGCCGTGCCGCAGACACCGATCCACGTCAAAGGCGTGATTAATCTGCGCGGCAAAGTGATTCCGGTGGTGGACTTGCGGCTGAAGTTCGGTCTGCCGGAGCAGGACTACACGCAGCGCACGTGCATCATTGTGGTTCAGGTGCGCGCCGAAAGTTCGCAGACCGCAACCATGCTCACCGGCATCGTGGTGGACGGCGTGGCGGAAGTGTTGAATGTTTCAGGGGCCGACATCGAAGACATGCCGGACTTCGGTGACGGAACGGCGACGCCGTACTTGTTGGGCGTGGCAAAAGTGAAGGGCAAAGTAAAAATCCTCCTCGAGATCGATCAGGTGCTGTCCTGTCAGGATTTGCACTCGTTGAACGCGCTGGTGCGCTAAGGGAACAGGAGAGGGAGAACACGAATCATGTCGCAAATGACAATAAGCAAGAAACTGCTTCTCAGCCTGGGTGCGCTTGTCGCCTTCGTGCTGGGGCTGAGTTACGTCTCGCTATCCGGGCTGAACAGCCTGACTGACAGCCTTGACACCGCTTACAAGAAGATTTTCAAGAAGGCCGATCTCGCGGCCCAGATAAAATCCGCCGCCTCCGACCTGGCGTTAGCCGAAAGGGGAATCCTCCTGAGCCTCTATACAAAGAACCATGAGTTACAGTTGGACAGCGTCAGGCGGTTTGACGAAACTAAGCTGAAGATGGAGAAGGCGCTGGCGGAGATCATTCCGATTGTGGTGGTGGAGGAAGCCAAGCGCAACCTCGAAACCATTCAGCATTCCACCGCTACCTGGACAACAGAACACCAGACGATGATGCGGCTGGTGGAATCCGGCCAACAGGACGCTGCATTCAAAGTGTTCCATGAGCGGATCCTCGGACTTGGCGACATAGTGACGAAGGCGGCTGATACCGTGACGGCGGTCCAGTGGCGCCTGGCCAGGGAGGGCGAGGCCCAGGCCGCTGAGACCCAGGCCAGAGCAAAGTGGCTGGTGACGGCGTTCATTGCGCTGTCTTTGCTGGTGGGCGTTATCGTGCTGTTCGTGGTGCGCATGATCGACAAGAGCCTCACGCTGGCGGTGGGCGAACTTTCCGAAGGGGCGGAACAGGTGGCCAGCGCCGCGGCGCAGGTTTCGGCTTCGAGCCAGTCCCTGGCGCAGGGTGCCTCGGAACAGGCTGCCTCGCTCGAGGAGACTTCGGCCTCGAGCGAAGAGATCAACTCCATGGCGCGTAAAAACAGCGAGAACTCCCGCGGAGCGGCCGATCTGATGACGCAGTCGCAGAACAAGTTCGTTCAGGCGAATGTTTCGCTGGACCAGTCCGTGGTGGCAATGGGGGAGATCAACACGCAGAGCGACAAGATCTCGAAGATCATCAAGGTAATCGACGAGATTGCCTTCCAGACGAATATCCTCGCATTGAACGCGGCGGTGGAGGCGGCGCG
>JADLBG010000292.1 GCA_020847895.1 Bryobacterales bacterium | reverse complement strand
CTCCAACTCCATCCTACAGCCGCTCGTCGGGGCGTTCACCCAGGGTGACCTTCACCTTGATTTTCCGGCCGCCGCGATAGATGGTCATATCGAGAGAGTCGCCGGGCCGCTTGTTGTTCAACACGCGCGAGAGCGCATCGGGACGTTCCACGCGTTGGCCCTCCAGATCCATGATGAGATCGCCGCCGATGCCGACTTCGGTGTTGCCGACGATCACGTAGCGCCGGGCTCCGCGCAAACCGGCCTGGTCGGCGGCGCTGCCCTGGCCGACATCCTGCACCAGCAGTCCGCCTTCGGCGGGTAATTCGAGGAGTTCGGCGAGATCGCCAAAAACGGGGAGCACCGTCACGCCCAGCCACGGCCTGCCGAATTTCCGGCCCGCCTGGAAATCCACGAGCATCGATTTGGCGCGGTTGATGGGCATGGCGAAACCGATGCCGATGTTTCCGCCGGGTCCGTAGATGGCCGTGTTGATGCCGATGACATTGCCCTGCGAATCGAGCAGCGGCCCGCCGGAGTTGCCGGGGTTGATGGCGGCGTCGGTCTGTATCATCCCTTCCAGCCTGCGGTCATTTTCATCGCGCAGTTCCCGTCCCAGCGAACTGATGATGCCAGTGGTGAGGGTGCCTTCGAGGCCAAACGGGTTCCCAATGGCCAGAACCTTCTGCCCCACTTGCAGCGCGTCTGACTCGCCGAGGCGAAGAAACGCGAGTTTCTTCTTCGGCTCTATCTGAATCAGCGCGAGATCATTGCTGGGGTCGCGGACGAGGATCTTTGCTTTGTATTTCGTCTTATCCGCCAGAGTGACGATGACTTCCGGGGCGGGGCCGCTGACGACGTGATAGTTGGTGAGAATCCGGCCCGTGGCATCGATGATGAACCCTGAACCCGTTCCCGGTTCGGGGATAATCTGGCCGAACCAGCCGCGGCGGTACACGGTGCTCGAAATATTCACCGTCGCCAGGTGAGAAGTCTTGTAGATTTCGATGTTGTTCAATTCATCGGCGCTGAGCCCCGCGCCCTGGGCCACCGAGGGCCCGCTCCAGAGCGGTTCCGAACTCGATGTGGCGGAGCGGAACCATTTCGGCGGATCCCATTTCCGCGTCGTCGTCACCCAAATGAACGCGCCCGCCACCAGCAGGGCCAGCATCAAGGTACGAAATCTCATTGCGCTATTCTCCGTAGCTCCTCATACACACGTTCCGTCTGGCGCACCGTATCTTCCTTCGTTCCCGAGGTGTCAATCACGAAGTGCGCATATTTTCTTTTTTCCTCGAGCGGCATCTGCCGCTCGAGTCTCGCCGCCACTTCCTCCCGTGACGCGTGGTCGCGCGCCATGGCCCGCTCGATCTGCTGTTCCGGCCGGCACCAGGCAAGAATCAGCCGGTCATAATCCCGGTAGCCGCCGGTTTCGATATGGATGGCCGCCTCCACCACGGCGATTCCTTTCGGATCCCGCGCGGCGCATGCGGCCAGCATCTGCTCGATTCTGCGCCGGACCGGGGGATGCACCAGGCTGTTCAACACCGCCAAGCGTCCGGGATCGCGAAACACCTCCGCGGCAAGCTGCCGTCTTTGAATGACGCCTCTAGCATCCAGGATACCGCTGCCGAACTCATGAATCACCGCCTGGTAGGCTTCGCCGTCCGCCTGGAGCACTTCGTGGCCGATCAGATCGGCCTGAATGAGGAAGCATCCGAGACGTTCCAGGGTTTTCCCCACGAAGCTCTTACCCGAGGCCAGCCCTCCGGTGAGCGCTACTTTCAACAAGCGAGGCCCCTTTCGTAACGGATGGGGCGCTGATCACGTCTAGGAAGGGTGCCGCGCGTGCTATGCCTGAGTTTGTGCCTCGCCGCGATCCTGGCTGGCGCGGATCTGGATCCGCGGGCATCGCGCAAGCTCGAGGAGGCCGGGCCGGTGCTGGCCGCCGCCTGGACACAGTATTTCCGCAATCTTGTCCCACCTCCCGAACCGCCGCGCATCATTTCTATCACCCGGGCTGCCTCGAGCGCCTGCGGCAAACTCCCTTCCGGAAATGCCTACTATTGCCGGAAGGACCATTCCATCTACTACGATACAAATTTCCTCGAGTCCTTACGGCGGCGCATCGCAGGCATTACCGGGACCACGGCGGATGCGGCGCCGGTTGTGGTGCTGGCGCACGAATTCGGCCATGCCATCTACGCGCGGATTTCCCGCGACGCCGATGGCTCGCGGCCTTACCAGCGTCTGACCGGGTATGGCCAGGAAAAGATGGCCGATTGCTTTGCCGGGGCGGTCACCCGCTCGGCCTATGACGCTGGATTGCTGGACACGGTGAATCTCGAGGAAGCCGAGCAGACCATGATCGCCGTGGGCGAGCCGCCGACTTTCACTGAGCGTTACTTCGGCCGCCGCAAGAACGCCTATCCGAACTGGCGCATCCGCCGCGACAGCTTTCTATCGGGCTTTCGCAACGGGGCGCAATCATGCGACGCCGCGAGCATTGAGAATTTGAATCTTCCGCGGAGGTGAGGGGTCTCGTGAGTCTGCGGGGTTCACGACTGTCGTCTGATCTTACTTGATCTTGTAGGAGCCGTCGGCGAGTTTCTCGCGATGCGCGGCGTGGCATTGCTTGCAGGTGGCGCCGAGTTTGCCCATGGCTGTGTGGACGGCTTCGGAGTTGCCTCCCTGCGCGGCCGACGCCAATTCGTTGGAAGCCGCCAGCCCCTCGCTGCTCCACTTGGCCGCGTCCGCCATGTGCCGCGCGGCAAAGAAGCCTTCCATTCCTTCGTAGGCTTCGGCCATCGCCTTGGCGTGCGCGGCCACGTCCGCCGCCGCGTTGGCCTCCATGGCCTTTCTGAGGCCGCCCATGTGACCGCCGGCTGCTTTCATCTTCGCCGTGAGCCCCTGCTCGTCGAGCGCGAGCAACAGCGAAGCCCCCATCAGGGCGCCAAGCAAGCCGGCCGCAACCATCTTCTTCATTGTGTTTGTTACCTCCCGGGTAGGATCGGAAAAGGTATTCTACATCGGATTTGTGTCCTGGCAGCAGGGAGGTTCTGATTAAATTCCCTCAACCCAAGGCGTTGGGCGCGTGCGATAATGAGGAGGTTCCCGGGGGCGGTTAGCTCAGTTGGTTAGAGCGCCTGCCTTACAAGCAGGAGGTCCGCGGTTCGAGCCCGCGACCGCCCACCAATGCCGTCCACGCCACCCCCCGATCCGTTTTCCTGGTACTCGCCATGCGCTTGGCCGTTACGCTATACTGACCGGACAGATTGCCTTCGCAGCTAGAAATTGCATCGGACGGCACGGAGTGGATCAATTCCTACGCGCTCGTGACGTACATCCCTGATCCCCTCGGCAGGTTTCTCGATGATCTTCGCCGGAACCTGGCGCCGGATTGCAATCCTCACGCGCACGTGACTTTAATGCCGCCGCGCCCGCTTCCCGGGCCGGCGGACGAGGCGTGGCGCCGGATCCACGAATGCACGAAGACTCTTCCCGTCTTCCTGCTGCAGGCAACCGAGATCCGCGTATTCCCGGAAACGAACGTGATCTACATCGAACTGGGAATGGGACGTGAGCACCTGCTGGAACTCCACGCGGCACTGAACAACGGTCCGCTGTACTTCTCCGAGCCCTTCGAATACCATCCGCATATCACCCTTGCCCAGGAGTTGCCGGTGACGGCCGTTGCGGACGCGGCGCGACTGGCGGAGGACCTCTGGCGGCAGTTCCCCCACTCGCGAATCTTCCCGGTGGAGGAACTCACCTTCGTGCAGAGCACCGCCGGCAAATGCTGGAAGGATCTCGCTTCGGTGCAGTTGGAGCGGGTCTCCGTGGTCCGCTAGAGCTAGAGAGCCCTGTGCGGGCTACCAGGGCGTAAAGTACATCCGCGAGAGAAACACCGCCATTTGTCCCCGCGTGTTGGTGTCATTCACACAGAACTGGCCTCCTCCGCAGCCGCTGGTAACGCCAAGCTGCTTCATCTTCTGAATGTATTGGAAGAAGATGTTGTTTGAGGGGACATCGGTGAAGTACGGAGTGGCGGGGGCCTCGAATGTAGAACCGAACTTGGAGCGGATGAGGAAGGTCGACATCTGGCCGCGGGTGACCGAATCGTCGGGGCAATAGTCGAGAAGGTTGCAGCCCGTGGTGATCCCCAATTGGCGCAGCTTCTGAATCCACTTGAATTGCGGATGGCCGGCCGGGACGTCGCGGAAAAAGGGCGCGGCGGGGAACAGGAAGTCATCGGTGCCGAGCAGGGAACGGACGATGAACACCGCCATCTGCCCGCGAGTGGTGCTGTCGTTGGGGCAATACATGTTCAGCGCGCAGCCGTTGGTGATGTTTTTGGCTTTGATGATGCGCACGTAGTCGACAAACGGGTCGCTTGCCGGAACATCGGCGAAGGGGGCCGCGAGCGACGTGCCCTTTTGCAGAAGGTGCACGACATTGCCTGCCGCGTACACGGCGCCGGTGCGGGGATCAGCGCTTGGGTTCGGGCTCACGGTGTAGTTGAGAGAGCCGGAGCCTACGGTGAGCGGCGCGGAGGTGAGGTTGATCCAGGGCACGCTCGAGAAGGCGAACCACGTGCACCCCTGGCCGATGCCGACCCCGCCGCCGCCGCCTTCCGCGGGATAGGATGTGCCGGTGGGGGTGACGTCCGTCACGCATTCGTGGACGCCGAAATCGCTTACTCTGGTGACGAAACCATCACCCTGCCCTTTGTTCGTGGTTTGGAAGACGTCGGAAGTGACGGGGTAGTCAGGAGAGAAGGTCTGCCCCGCGACGTAAACATCGCCGGTGATGTCCTGAGCCATGCCGTTGATCACATCCCAGAAGACGCCTCCGAGCACAGTGGAAAAACGGAGATTGTTCGCAAGAGGTTCCAGCACGGTCAGGAACCCGTCGGGCAAGGCGGCGCTGCCGGAGTATCCGAACGCGTCGCGGGTGACGGGAAAGTTGCTCGTCTGCGCCGAGCCGGCGATGATGAGGTAGCCGCCTGGAAGCGTCTTCACGCCTTTGGCGAATTCGATTCCCGGCGAACCCACCAGGCCGCTCGCGATGAGCGAGGAAAGCGTGCTGTTGAACCGCGCGACGAAGGCGTCGCCGGATCCCTGGACGGTGCGGCTGTAAGCATTCGCCGTAGTGGGGAAGCCCGTGCCCGCCTGGCCGGCGATGACGACGCGCCCTTCCTTCTCGAGGGCCAGGGCGAAGGCGCTGTCGGAAGCCGCGCCGCCGAGCAGCGTGCTCAACAGCACTCGCTTGCCATCCTGGCTGAACTTGAGGACAAATGCGTCCTCGAGGCCGCTTTGTGTGCGGCTATAGGCTCCGGGCGTTGTCGGGAAGTCGGCGGACGTGGTGCCGCCGGCAATCCAGATCTCTCCCGCCGGATCGATGACCATGGCGTTGGGCGTGTCTATGCCAAGAGCACCCCCGAAGTAGGTGGAGAATGTGAGCGTCACCCCCGTCGGGTCGAACTTGGTGAGGAAGCCGTCGTAGGAGCCGCCATAGGTGGTCTTATAGGCTCCGGGCGTGGTGGGAAAATTGGTGCTGTTCGTTTGGCCCGCGACGGTAACATAGCCCGCGTAATCGACACCGATGGCTTTGCCCACTTCCTGAGTGTCACTGGTGCCGAGAAAGGTAGACCACGTGAGGACGTTGCCGTCGGGAGAGAGCTTGCTGACGAAGGCGTCCTGCACGCCGGAAAAGTTTTTCTGGTAGGCGTTGTTTGTGACCGGGTAGCCGAAAGATCCGGTGAAGCCGGTGATGTAAGCGGCCCCCGTGGCGTCGGCGGCCACGCTGGTAGCCTCGTCTTCATTCTCCCCGCCGATGAAGGTGGAATAGACCAGCACCTGTCCGGTGACGTTGAGTTTCGTGACGAAGGCGTCGTTGAAGATGCTGGTGATGGTGTTCTGAATGGGGTGGAAGAGGGGGAAGTCGGCGGACTTGGTGTAGCCGGCGAGATAGACGGGGCCCCCCGCATCGACAGTGAGGCCGAGGACCTCCTCGCCTTGCGTGCCGCCGAGGAAGGTGGAGTAGACGATGACAGGATCGATCACAAGCGGGAGTTTACGGTCCCATGCCGCGAGTTCGAAACGGAACCCGCCGGCCTCGCCGTTTCGGTAGCGGGCGGCTATGGCAACGCGCTTGCCGCCGATCTCCTGGTAGACGAGCGGCCGGTGCTGGCGGATGTCGCCGGCGGATGTCGAGAGGACGAGGTCTCCCGACTCATCGACGCGGATGCGCTCGGCGCCCTTCCAGGAAAGTTCGATAACGCTCGGGTCGGCTCCAGGAGCTACCACGAGGTCGTATTCCAGGCGGTTTTCGCCGCTGTAGTAGACCGCATCGATTCCCTCATAGACCTCGGGGAAGCGGACGCGCGCGAAATGGGGAACATTGGTGTGCCACTTGGACGGGTCCTTGCCGCGGAAGTAGTTGCTGATGCCCGGGAGCTTCTGCTCCGCGATGGCCGGCTCAGGGTTGCGGGCGTTGAGGAAGGTCAACTGGAGCGGCTGTTTCAGGCCGCCGCTGACGAACCAGGCATCTTTACCGGTGAGCAGGGTGAGGAATCCACCGCCGCGCGAGAGGAACCGGACAGAAGGGTCGGCCTGCCCGACGTTCGGCTCAAAGTAAAGCGGGACGCGGCTCAGTTGTTGCTTGCCGTTCTTGTCGATGGCCGCGCGGCCGGCGTGCTGAGGTTGCGGGAAGAATGGGGTTGAGGGCAGTTTCGGGGGAGGCGCCGCAGAGTGTCCGGCCGCGGCTACAGGAAATGCCGCGGCAAGAAAAAAGACCGCGGAATGGAAGATCCTCCGAAAGGTTCGCACATACGGCGATCCTTTTCTCATAGTGGTGACTCCTACAAGGTTATTCCTCTATCTTAAGCCGTTCCAGGCCGCGCCGTGACGCGGGGCAATCCCGCCGCTTGTGGAAATGGCGCCGGCCGCCCCGCGCCGCGGACCGGGCAGGCAAGTACGATAAAAATAGCATTATGGGAACGACATTCAAAGTAGGCGATCACGTAAGTTGGAATTCCGAAGCCGGACGGGTCAGCGGCCGCATCGTGCGCGTGCACACGAGCGACGTGAACTACAAAGGTTATACCCATCATGCGAGCGAGGAGGATCCGCAGTACGAGATCAAGAGCGACAAGACCGATCACATCGCTCTGCACAAGGGTAGAGCATTGCGGCATATCGGCGGCTGACCGCCAATCGCCCGCCCATGAAAGAAGCGTTCTACACCATCGGCCATTCCACCCGTTCCATCGACGAGTTCGTCCGTATGCTGGAGAGCGTTGAAGTCACCTTCGTCGTGGATGTTCGAACCGTGCCGCGTTCGCGGACCAATCCTCAGTACAATCGCGATGTCCTGCCTCAGTCGCTCGCGTCATTCCAAATCGGATATGAGCACATTGCGGCGCTCGGGGGGTTGCGGGGTAAGGCCCGCGATGTGCCGCCGGACGTCAATGCGTTCTGGCGCAATGCGAGCTTCCACAACTACGCCGACTACGCGATGGGCAACGATTTCCGCGCCGGCTTGGCCCGGTTGCGCGAACTTGGCCGCGTCCAGCGCAGTGCCATCATGTGCGCGGAAGCGCTGTGGTGGCGATGCCACCGGCGTATCATCGCGGACCACCTCCTGGCGGCGGGCGAAGAGGTGTTTCACCTCATTGGTCCGGGAAAGGTCGAGCAGGCGCATATGACGGCTGCCGCGCATCTGGACGCTTCGGGGGCTCTCACCTATCCCGCGGCGCCCTGAGGAAACAGCCGGATTTGCGGGTCAACCCGCGAAACGGAGGATCGTTCCAACGTCGGAAGCGGCCCAGAGGGAACCGGGAGTATCGCCGGCAAGCCAGAGTCTGCCGGCCTGAAGCGGCGCATCGAGGGGCATCTCCGTCCAGTTCGAGAAATCGTCCGTGGCGAGGAAATGCACGGCGCCGAGGGTGGATGCCTTCGGGTCCGGCGGGGGCTCGATGGCGGCGAGCACGGCTTGGCCGCCCGGAAAAACCAGAAGGTCCGTGACGGCGCGGTTCGTTTCGCGGAAGGCGCGCCCTGAACGGCCGTTCCGCAGGTCGATGGAGAAGATTTCACTGGGATACTCGAAGGCGTCGTGAAATTCGATGAGCGCGAGTCCCCGGCCGTCACGGGCATAGCGGACGCGCGTAATGGTTCCAAACAAGGAAGTGGTGGAATGTTTCCACGCCGCTCCCCCATCGCGGGTTTCGAGAGTGATGGAAGCGGAGGGCCATTCGGGCCGGCGCAGATCACGGTGCGGATCGCGCCATGCCGGGAGAGCGCCCGTGCGGCCGGTTCGGGGCGGGTGTGAGACTCCGGTGATGACGCCCGCCCGGGCCGTTACGAAGTCGATCCAGTGGTAGGTGGTGTATTCGGCATTCGTAGAGGGCCCGGCGGCGGCCGGGAGCGGATTCCACGTGCGCCCGCCATCGGCGGTTTCGACGATGGTCTTGTTCCCGCCGAGCGCATAGCCGTG
>JADLBG010000291.1 GCA_020847895.1 Bryobacterales bacterium | reverse complement strand
GAGCCGCTGCCCATGTCGCCATTCAAGTAGCGCGGTTCTGGGGAGCCGATGTCTACGCCATGACACGCGACAAACGGCATCAGGATCTCGCCATGGAACTCGGCGCGAAGTGGGCCGGAGGAACCGTCGATCCCCCGCCGCGCAGCCTCGATGCGGCCATCGTGTTTGCCCCCGCCGGCGAGATCGTTCCCGCCGCCCTCAAAGCGCTCAAGAAAGGCGGCACGCTTGCCCTCGGCGGCATCCACATGAGCCCCATTCCGGAAATGCCCTATTCACTCCTTTACCACGAACGCGTCATGCGCTCCGTGGCCAATAACACCCGGCAGGACGGCGACGATTTTCTCGCCGCCGCCGCGCGCATTCCCGTGCAAATCCATGTCGAGGTATTTCCTCTCGAAGACGCCAACCGCGCACTAAATGCACTCAAATACGATGCCATCAAGGGCGCCGCCGTCCTCCAGGTGGAACGTCCCTGATTCCATGCTCTTCGCGGGCGCGTGTGCTTTCACCCAGCGTCGTGAATTGACGCAGCCGGCTCTTTCAGCAACTCGGCCAGCGCCACCGTCACCGCCACCACCGCCGGTCCGATGAAAAGTCCTATCAGCCCGAACGACTGTGCTCCGCCAAGCAGCGCAAAAAACACGAGCAAAGGATGCAGTTTCACCCGTCCGCTCACCACGTAGGGCCGGATGAAGTTGTCCGCCAGTCCGATTACCCCCGCGCCCAGAGCCGCCAGGATGATCGCTTTACCCCAAGCTCCACTGAAGGCAAGATAGATGCTCGCCGGAGCCCAGACAATCGGCGGCCCAACCAGCGGAACCATGGAAAACAAGCCTGCCACCAGTCCCCAGAGCACGGGAGACGGCAGTCCCAGAACCAGAAACGCCAGGCCCGTCAGCCCGCCTTGCGCGGTCGCCACCGCCGCCACACCGTACATGTTGGCGATCACCGAGCGCCCCACTTCGGAAAACAGCCGCTCAATTTGACGCGGTTCGAGCGGTAAAACCTCCACGGCGTACCGCCGGATCGCCTGGCCATCCCGAAAAAGAAAGAATAAGCTGAACAGCGTCACCATTCCGTTCAGAAGTAACCCTGCCAGATTGGCGATCATGCTGCGCAAAACCCGCACCAGCGTCGCGCTGGCAGACTCCACCCAACCCGTCACGATCGACCTGAGGCTGAAATCGGGATCCTCCACGTCGATTCCCGCCAGATTCAGGGGCCGCTCTAAAATGTGGGTCAGCCAGGGCTCCCACCCCCCGCTTGCCGAACTCTTGCTAGCCAGGGACGCATAGAGCTGTTGCAACTCTTTCCCAACTCCACGGCTGAGCAGCACCGCCGGAATGAGGGTCGCCAACACCACCATGACAATCGACAGCACTGCCGCGGCGCTGCGGTTCTTGATGAAGAGGCTGATCCGTTCGTATACCGGATAGAACAGAATGGCGAGCGCCGTCGCCGCCACAACCGGCATCAGGAACGGCCGCACAATCGTAAAGCAAAGATAGGCGGCAAGTACCGACAGCGCGATCAGAAAAACTTGCCGCGCGCGACTCTCTCCTTGAGGCTTGGCGTCCATGCTCTGGCGAATCCATAGTACCGTAGCTGCTTTGGTCCCTGGTTTGCTCCCTTAACTTGGGCGGCTTTGCCCGCTCTTGGAGTTGCCATGCGCAAGACCGAAGTGGAAACCATCCGGCCCAACGAATTCGACACCCCTTGGTTCTTCGAAGAAATCGACAGAATCATGCGGGCCATTCGCACACGTGCTGACGAAACATTCCAGTCGCGCTCCCTGGCCGAACCGCGGGAAACGGACGTCATCTCTGCAGCCGAGCGGCAGATGTTCTTTCACCCGCCGTCTGAACTCATCGAACACGGTCCCGAGTTCCGCTTGAAGATTGCCGCTCCCGGCTTCCAGGCAGACCAGATCCTGGTTGCCGTGGAACCGGATTGCATCACCGTTCGCGGAAAAGTCCGACCTTCCGCGGAACCCAAGGATGAGAAGGTCATCTTTTCCGAGTTGCGGGATCGCGAGTTGTTTCGCCGCTTCCCCCTGGCTCATCCGGTCGACCCTGGCCTCGTCACTGCTACCCTCGAAGATGGTTTACTCACCGTCATCCTGCCGAAAGCAGCCATCGCTTTGATCCACCCGGGAGAGGACTTGCCCGTTCAGCTTCAAACAACGGCGGCAGCGGGCTGAATCCGGTGCTGGACCCCCCTAAACAAAAAGGGCCGGCCGTGATTGCGGCAAAGTCACGGCCAGCCAGCCTGGCAGGAGAATCGCGTGAGGTCTAGAACGGACTCTTGCTACCAGAAACTTGAACATGACATCCATCGCTGGGCGCCGTTTCTCCGGGTCGGGAGGTGTGACCAACTCTTCGAAGCGTCGGCGCCAAGCGATGAAGCCCAGTGCGGCTGCGGCAGATTCGTCCGCCTGCAAGGGCAAAGCGGAATGATTCACTCAACTCAGCCCCAGGTGCGAGTGACCGTGCGCGTACAGGTAACTACCCGGCGCTCCCGCCTGCTCGCCCCCACGACTCAGGTTCCGTCCATCGCGCTATCCCCTCCTCCCATCCGCGGCGCTGTTGGAAGTATCAACGTTGAGAGGGAGATCAGTTAGCTCAACCGGATTCAAGCACCGCGGATGAGCGGAGAGTTCCTCGCGCGGCATCAGCCTGTCATGCTCTTTTACTTGCCAAAGATCTGAATTGAGTATAAGTTTCTCCGCGCAATCCATGACATACCGCCTGGGCTGTATTTGTGGACCCCGCGCCACGGTTCCAGCCCGTCGCGCCTGAACTTCCCTCTCGCGCCGGTAAAATACCCGCTCCACTGTATTCTCTTTCCCCTGCCCCAGCCCTATCTTGGGATCAGGTAGCCAGATACCAGTGCACAGGGAAAAGGATCATTCTCGAAAGGTCGTTCCGATCGAGCGCTATAAGTCGCATACCGCTTCCCGCAAGGACGAACGCATCGACTGCGTGTTCCTGACCGGCTCGAAGAATGACGCCGCCATGGCCGCGCGCATGGTTGCCTCCCGCGGTATCCGCATTCACCATGCCTCCTCCCTCCGGCAGGCGCGCTTGTTCCTCGCCATCACCCGGGCCACCGTCCTGCTTGTGAATGCGCGCTTCGACGGAGGTGATTGGCGGGACGGCCTTCAACTCCTGGCCCGCAACCGCCTGCCTGCCGTACTCGTGGTTGCCATCCCCGAGTTCGATGGTTCCTTGTGGGTGGAGGCGCTTCGGGAAGGAGCGTGCGACGTGATCCCCCAACCGTTTCGCGCCGACGAGCTCATCCGCGTCATCGAGAGCGCCAGCGAATGCGCCACCCGTACCGAGGCGCGTCGCGCTCTGTCCGGTCCGCCCGATACACTAGTCGAGAGTTTGGATGGAGCCGACAGAACGGAAAGTTCATAACAACATACCCCGCCCCCCGGCCGGCCGCCCCGCCGCGGCTTTCCGCCTCGCTCTCCTTGCCGGGTTCGGCGGGGTCTTTCTCCTTATGGCCTTCGTCGGCATCGACTCCCTGCAAATCGTCCATCGTATCGAAGCCAGCAACATCGAGAGCGACCAGGAGTTCCTTAAACGAAACGACACCCTCGAGCGTATCCGTTCCGATTTCTATCTCTCCGGCAGCTATGTTCGCGACTATCTCCTCGATCCCAACGCAACATCCGCCGAAGCCCACCTCCGCAGCCTCAAACGGCTGCGGGCGCAGATTGAAGACGCCCTCCAGGAATACAACCAGGGACTTGCGCCTGACGAACGTGCCGCTTTCACCGACCTGAAAGCCAGGTTCGCCACCTACTGGCAATCCATTGATCCCGTACTCTCCTGGGACGCCAAACAGCGCCGCGCCCGCGGCTTTGGGTTCCTTACCCAGGACCTCGTTCAACGCCGTATCGAGGTCCTCCGCATTGCCGACCGCATCGGCGACCTCAACGAACGCCGCCTCCACTCCCAGGAGCAGAGCGTCTCCGCCCTGTTCCAGTCTTTCCGCCAGCGATTGACCCTCATCCTCGCCACAAACCTGGGGTTGGGCGTCCTGCTCGCTGCCGGTACTGTCTTCTACATCCTCAAGCTCGAAAACGACCTCTGGCGCCGCTACAAGGAGATCCTCCATTTCCAGGGCGAATTGGAAAGCCTTTCCGCCCGCCTGCTCCGCGCTCAGGAGGAAGAACGCCGCTCCATCGCACGCGAACTCCATGATGAGATCGGTCAATCCTTGACAGCCCTCCTCGTCGATGTCGGCAACGCCTCCGCCCTCGTCCGCTCCGAACAGGAAGATCTGCGCGCCAGGCTCGCCTCCATCCGTAAACTCGCCGAGGGCAGCATCGCCTCCGTGCGCAACATGTCCCTGCTCCTGCGTCCTTCCATGCTCGATGACTTCGGCCTCATCCCCGCTCTCCATTGGCAGGCCCGCGAAATGTCACGCCGCACCGGCGTGCGCGTCGAACTCT
>JADLBG010000290.1 GCA_020847895.1 Bryobacterales bacterium | reverse complement strand
GTCTCCAGAGTTCGTGATTGATCGCTTGTAAAGATATAGGGATACCGGCGGGCAGGCCCACTAACGTCGCCACTAAACATTCGCCGTGGGACTCGCCGGCGGTCTCGAAACGAAACATGTAGATGCTCTTACTATGTTAGCAACCGCCGGGGCTCAAACCAAGGAGAGCGTTCAGGCCAGAACGGCGGCCGCATGTCCCGTGGAATCGGCGAACTTCTCCACCGGAGTCCCGAAGGCCTCCAGCACCGACAGCCACAGGTTGGAAAGCGGCGAATCCTTCTCATAGACCAGGTGCTGCCCCGTTGCCAGCCGTCCGCCCGCCTTGCCGGCGAGCACCATCGGCAGATTGTGGGGGTCGTGCTTGTTGCCATCGCGGATACCCGCGCCGCAGAGGATCACCGAGTTGTCCAGGACGTTCGAATCCGCTTCCTGCATCCCGCGCAGCTTTTCGAGCAGATAAGCGTATTGTTGCAGGTGCCAGATGTTGATCAGGCGGTAGGATTCGAGCTTTTCCGGATCCGACTGGTGGTGCGACATGTCATGGTGGCCGCCCTTCACCCCGTCGATGAACTGGAAGCTCTGGTTGCTCACCTCGTTGGCGAACATGAACGTGCAGATGCGCGTGGTGTCGCTCTGGAACGCCAGCGCGATCATGTCCATCATCAGCCGCACGTGCGTGGCGTAATCCTTCGGAATCCCTTCCGGTCTCGCATCCTCATGCAGTTTCACGCGCGCCTTCCAATGCGACTTCTCAGGTGACGAGGCGCGCTCGATGCGGTCTTCCAGCGAGCGGACGCCGGAAAGGTATTCGTCCATGCGGACCCGGTCCGATGCGCCCAGTTTCTGCCGCAGGGCCTTGGCATCATCCAGCACCAGGTCCAGCAACAACCGGTCCTGCTTGGCGGAATCGCCCTGCGGCTGTCCCGCCCGGAATAACCGTTCAAACACCAGCCGAGGATTAATCTCGCGCGCCAGAGGATTCGTAGGGCCGCTCCAGGCGATATGAGCGCCGTAGACCCGCGTGTAGCCGACATTGCGATCAACGCCTGTCGAAACAGGCGTGATGCCGAGTTCGAGAGAGGGCAGGGGAGTGGCGCGCCCCGCCTTTTGCGCCGCTACCTGATCCATCGAGATTCCGTTGCAACTGATGTCCACGCCTTGAGTCTTGGTGATGGTGGTCGAGGTCAGCCAGCCGGAGATCTTGACATAATGCCCATCGCCCGTCAGGCTCCCGGCATTCCAGAGATTCGTGGGAATGATCAGGTCGTCCTTGAACTTCTCGAGCGGCGCCATGATGTTCGTCAGCCGGAAGTCGCGGCCCTTGCCCTCGGGTGTCCACATGTCTTCTCTCACGCCGTTGGGCATGTACAGCGCTGCCAGCCGGACCGGGCCCTTGCCCTTCGTCCCCGTGGCGGCGGCTTTGGCCGGGTGCATGGCTTCGAGCCACGGCAGGGCAAGCGTCACGCCCGCGCCGCGCAGCGCCGTGCGCCGTGAGATGGGAAATTTCGTCACTGGGCCTCCTTGACAACCATGTTTGCCGCCGTGCCGGGCTTATAGCGGAACGGCACACTCAGAACAATTTCATTTACCAGTGTTTGCGCCCGGTATTCGTCTTTTTCCAGTTGTTTCACAATTTGCTCGACGGTGCAAGAGTCCTGGAGCGTCAAGCCGCGTCCCAGCGCGTAGCCGAGGAGCTTCGACGTGAGGTTCCGGAGAAACAGGTCCTTCTTCTGCATCAGCACGGCCTTCAACTGTTCCGGACCTTCAAAGCGCGTGCCGTCGGGGAGTTCCCCTTTCGCGTCCACGGGTTTGCCGCCTTCCTCCGTCCGCCAGCGCCCGATCACGTCGAAGTTCTCCAGGGCGAAGCCGATGGGATCGAGCCGGTTATGGCAGGATGCGCAAACCGGATTGGCGCGGTGCTGGCTCAACCGCTCGCGCATGGTTCGCGGCGGGGCCCCGCTATGCTGTTCGGCGAGCGCCGGGACGCTCGGCGGAGGAGGGGGCGACGGCGTGCCGAGCATGGCATCGAGCACCCATTTCCCGCGCAGCACGGGACTGGTCCGCTGCGGCAGCGACGAAACTGCAAGAACAGCGGACATTCCGATGAGCCCGCCGCGGTGGCTCCCCTCCGGCAGCTCGACGCGCTTGGGCTGCTGCCGCAGTCCCTGAATCGTGCCGAACCCGTAATACTTCGCCAACTTGTTGCTCACCACCGTGAACTTCGAATCAATGAAATTGAGCAGCGAAAGGTTATTCGCCAGCACTTCCTGGAAGAACAGGATCGGTTCGTAGCGGATGCCCGATTGCACCTCGGATTCGTAATAGGGCGCGAACGCCTTCGGGTCCGGCTTGATGTCGCGGCCCAACTCGCGGGTGCCGAGCCATTGCTCGACGAAATGCTCGGCGAATTCCGTCGACTTGGCATCCTTCAGCATTCGGTCCGTCTGCTCCTTCAACACTGCCGGCTCGTTCAACCTTCCCTCCGCGGCGAGTTTCATCAACGTCTCATCGGGCATCGAGCCCCACAGAAAGTAGGAGAGCCGCGATGCCATCTCATAGCCGCTGACAGGCGCCGGACCGGCATCCGGATTCGCCTCCTCTACCCGGAAGAGAAAATTCGGGCTGATGAGCACCCCTTCCAGCGCGAAGCGGATGGCATCGTCGTAGGGCTCTTTGCGCCGCAGGGCGTGTTGAAACAGCGCGTAATACTTATCCACCTCTCCCGCGCGCGCCGGACGCCGGAAGGCCCGCGGAACGAATGCATCCAGCACCTTGCGGCCCGCCTGTTCGGCCGTCAGCGGCGGCCCTGCCGGCGGCTCGGGTTCGGCCTCGGCTTTCTTGTCCGGACGGCGGCCCGTTTCGAGCTGCTTGAGAGCTTCCATCGATCGCTCGGGCTGTCCCGCTTCCGCAATCAGGAATCGCGCCCGCGCCCGCGTGTCGGAAAAGGCATACGTCAGCGCGCCGCGCGCCGCATCCAGGTATTTCTCGGCGTGTAGCGGCGAGAGGAAAAGCGTCTCCGCCGCGTTGTCGAAGCCCTCTCCGCCCGCGCCATCCACCGGCAGGTCACGCCCGGCGCTGATGTGGATGTTGAGAAGATCGCGCATGGTGGCCGAGTACTCGTTGCGATTCAGACGCTTCAGCAGCGCACGCGCCGGTGCGAGTCCTTCGGCGCAGGCGGCGGTTCGCAGCGATGTCTCCAGCCACCCGGTGAAGGCATCGCGATCCCCCGCCGCGGGCGCGGGCCGGCCCACCGGCGGCATCTGCCCCTCGCGTACACGCCGCAGCACGGACTGCATGTGCCTCGAATCCTCCAGCATCGCCTCTCTCGTCGGGTACTTGAAAATGTTGAACCCGCCCGTAGCCACCTTCACGTTATGGCAGGCCTCGCAATGCGTCTTCAGGAACGCCTGCGCCTGCGCAAAGGTGTACGGTTCGTATGCGCGAACCTGTAGATGCATTGCTAACGCCAGTAGCAGAAGGAACATGAACTTTCCCGTATCCTATCACGCGTGCCGGGGTGTGAGAACGCCGTGACACGCCGTGACACGATCCACGCTGTGCCGCAACGGATGCTGTCGCGCCCATAATAGCCCCGGGCGCCTCTACGTCAACGTCGCATGGCCGCTACGTGGACCCGCGCTGTTCGCGCGTCGAACGCTCATATTCCGCCGGACCGTCTTGCTCGTAGGGGACTCCGAGTGGGTAGAACGTGTGAACCGGACCTTCCCAGTCCCAATTTCTGTCCGCTTTCTGCTTGATCTCGCCGGCCAGCACCCGCACACCCGCGTAGGTCGCCAACTTTGTAAGCCAACCGGCGCTGCCGGCAGCGCTCGTGTTGGGTTGCCCGGCAACGTAGCAACTGTGCAACTCAATCCGGCCCCCCTTTAGAAACAGCCCGTTGAGTGCCTTGAATCTGTCAACCGTTATGTCGAACAAACAGACACCCGGCCCCAGTTTGAGCACCCCAGGGGCGCCATGACCGCAGATCCGTAGGATCTTCATGCCATCCGGCTTGGCCATCTCAACGATCTGCCGCACGACTTCCTCCATCATCGTCTTATACTCGACGATGTATACGGCCGGATTGGATTCTCCCGGCTTGGTGATAGGAAGCGGGTTGTAATATTCCGGGCAGTTCGCTGGCGTCGAGCAAGTCTTGAACATATCAGCCACATCACGAGATAGGACATAAACGAAACGTGCCATTTTGCAGTTCCTCCTGGTTTTGTTTCCTCACTAGGAGAACCGGAAACGGCCGCCAAGAGATACAACCGAAGTTGGTGATTGAACCTAAAAAGAGCAGTTAACCTGAGTTAGCTTGGAGCATCGGCGAGCCGGGCCTCGCGTCCAAGGAGCCTGCCGCCCAAGAAATTTCGGAACGCAGCACTCAGTATCCACT
>JADLBG010000289.1 GCA_020847895.1 Bryobacterales bacterium | reverse complement strand
CGGAAGCAGCGGGCGGTTTGCCGGCGATGCGCTCCAGGGCTTGAGCGGGAGTGCCTCGAAAATCGAGTTCGATCAACCGGCTTGTGACGTCATCGAAGATGAGGATTTGAGCCTGCGGGTCGCGATCGAGCAGGTGCTTGGCCGCGAGCGCGACCTCGGGCAGGGGGCCGGAGGCGATGCGGCGGACGCCGGCAAAGGCGGTGCAGGAGGTTACGGGTGGTTCGTTCACGAGAAGTCGCTTTCTTTGTTTTGCCCGGGTAAAATAATATTATCCGGATAAAATTTATCAATTGTCAATTCACCAACGTAGATGGCCATAATGGAGATCGGGCATGATCCGCGCCATTTCCGCGACCCGATATGTGACGCCGCTGCGCGAAGGCGGATCCATGCCGGCGATCGTGGAGGCGGATGATTTCGGACTGTACGTTCTGAAATTTCGCGGCGCGGGGCAGGGTGTTCTTGCGCTTGCCGCGGAATTGATCTGCGCCGGGATCGCCCGGGTGCTGGAATTGCCTGTGCCGGAGGTGGTGTTCGCTTCCGTAGACACGGAACTCGGCCGCAACGAAGGGGATCCGGAGATTCGCGAACTGCTGCAGGCGAGCGTTGGCAACAATCTGGCGATGGATTATCTGCCGGGGTCGGCGATGTTCGATCCGGCGGCGCGCGACCGCGTGGATCCGGTGCTGGCGGCGCGGACGGTATGGTTCGACGCCTTCATCACGAACGTGGATCGCACGGCGCGTAATCCGAATCTCTTGTGCTGGCACCGTTCCTTGTACCTGATTGACCACGGGGCGGCGTTGTACTTTCATCACGATTGGAATGATCTCGAGACACGGGCGCGGAGC
The DNA here is from genome assembly GCA_020847895.1 of Bryobacterales bacterium. GTDB lineage: Bacteria > Acidobacteriota > Terriglobia > Bryobacterales > Bryobacteraceae > CADEFT01. The sequence continues at coordinate 5,106 of JADLBG010000289.1, read as the reverse complement.
CGGTTTCCGCTGATTCGCGATCATGTGCTGCTGCCTTGGGCCGCGGGTTTGGAAGATGCCGATGTATGGTTGCGGCCACGATTGACGCAGAGTGTGCTGGAAGAGATTCTGCGCCAGGTGCCTGACGAGTGGCTGCTTCCCGCGCATGGCGCGGAAACGCCGGAGGCGAAGCGTGCCGGCTATGTGGAGTATTTCCTGACGCGGTTGGAGGCGGCTCCGCTTTTCGTCGAGGAGGGCCAGCATGCCCGCGCGCGCCTCGTATGATTACGCGGTGGTGCGGGTGGCGCCGCGGGTGGAGCGGGAGGAGTTTCTCAACGCGGGAGTGATTCTGTTTTCGAAGGCGCGCCGTTTTCTGGCTGCGCGCGTGGGGGTTGATGAAGCGCGGTTGCGCGCTCTGGCGCCCTCGGTGGATGTGGATCTGGTATGCCGTCACCTCGAGGCGATCCGGCGTGTTTGCGAGGGGGATGCGGAAGCCGGGCCGATTGCTCGACTGTCGTTGAGGGAGCGATTCCAGTGGCTGGCGGCGCCGCGGAGCACGATTATCCAGATGTCACCGGTGCATGGGGGTATTTGCGAGGATCCGGCCGCGCGGCTGGAGGAGTTGTTTCAGCAGTTGGTGGGGTGAGGCTAGGGTTGAAGCCCTCTCCAGACAGGCGCGAGGTCGAGAGTGAAGCCGTCGATGGGAGCTTCTCCGCTGAGCGTCGCAGGTTTGCGGAGAATGTCAGGTTGGCGGCCGGGGCGGTAGATGTGGATTTCCTGTCGTGTGGGATCGATCAGCCAGCCGAGTTGCGCGCCGGCGGCGGTCCATTCGTTCATCTTGGATTGAAGACGGGAAGGTTTGTCGGATTCCGAGCGGAGTTCGATGACGAAGTCCGGGCAGAGGGGGAGAAACCGGGATTTCTTCTCCTCGCTGGTGAATGCCGCGAGGCGGGAACGGGAGACCCAGGAGACATCCGGGGAGCGGAGAGCACCGCTCGGCAGGCGAAACCCGGTGCTCGAATCGAAGACATAGCCCTTGCCATCCCGAATTGCCCAGTTTGTCAACTGACGTGCGACCTCATTGTTCTCGTAGCCGGTGGAGGCGTACGTTGGGGGCATGATCTCAATGTCTCCTTCGGCTGTCACTTCGATGCGCAAATCGGGGTTGGCGAGACAGAAGGCGTGAATCTCCTCATCGCTCAAGTCATGCCCGGAGCCGATGCGGATGGGGGCGTCCGGCGGGACTTCGTTGAGAACGTATTGCATCATCTCCTCCATCAACGAGCTTAGCCGATTACGCGTTCACGTCAATGACGGTGCGTCCGCGAGTTTTTCCGGCGAGGATCCGCTCGCCGAGTTCCTGGATCCTCGAAAGCGGGGCCGTGTGGATGGCGGAATCGAGCTTATCGATGGGGAGATCGGTGGAGATGCGCTGCCAGATGGCGCGGCGGGTGGCGTTGGAGGCGCGGACGGAGTCGATTCCGAGAAGGTTGACGCCGCGGAGGATAAAGGGGAATACGGTGGTGTTGAGCTTGGGGCCTCCGGCAAGGCCGCAGGAGGCGACGCTCGAGCCGATGGCGAGGGTGCGGATGATGCCGGCGAGGGTGTCGCCGCCAACGCTGTCGACGGCTCCGGCCCAGCGTTCGGGGTCGAGCGGTTTGCCGGGGCCGGAGAGGACTTCGCGGCCGATGATTTCAGCGGCTCCGAGGGATTTGAGGTAGGCGGTCTCTTCTGCGCGCCCCGTAGAGGCGACGACGGTGTAGCCGAGCTTGGCGAGGATGGCGATGGCGACGCTTCCGACACCCCCGGCGGCTCCGGTGACGACGACCGGCTTCCCGCCGGGTTTGAGGCCGTGGGCTTCAAGCGCCATCACGGATTGCATGGCGGTGAATCCGGCCGTGCCGACGCCCATTGCCCGCACCATTGTGAGTCCTTCCGGCAGAGGGACGACGTGTTCGGCCTTCATGCGAGCCATTTGCGCATAGCCGCCCCATATCGTTTCGCTGGTGCCGCATCCGGTGACCACCACGGATTGGCCGGCGGTGAATGCGGGAGAGGAGGATTCGACAACCGTGCCGGCGAGGTCGATGCCGGGGACCATGGGAAAAGTGCGAACGACGCCCGGCCTTCCGGTGACGGCGAGCCCGTCTTTGTAATTGAGGCTCGAGTGGGTGACGCGGATGAGCACGTCGCCTGGAGGGAGCGAATCCTGGGAAAGATCCTCAAAGGCAGCGGAAAACTGGCCGCCGGTCTGGCGTAGAACGAATGCGCGGAAGGTGCCCATAATGAATGTTCTTCTCTACTATACCTATGAACTCCGCACAAACCCTGCCGGATTGTGGTGGATAGAGGCGTGATCCTGGCACAGCCCGCGGCAATGGTACACTGCCGCTCATGCGCACGTGGCATGTTTTGGGATTCGGCGAACCCGAGGAGATGGCGTTGGCGGAGGTTCCCTCTCCAGAGGTGAAGGAGAAGGAAGTCCGGGTGAAGGTGCGGGCAGCGGGAGTGAATTTTTTCGATTTGCTGCTGGTGCGGGGGAAGTATCAGGCGAAGCCTGTGTTTCCGTTCACGCCGGGAGCGGAAGCAGCGGGAGTTGTGGATGCGGTGGGGGCAGGGGTGGCCGGGGTGCGAGTGGGAGACCGTGTGATCGCGCTGCATTCCTTCGGGTGCTTTGCGGAGGAGGTGGTATGTCCGGAAGCGAGGATTTTGCCGATTCCGGATGGGATGGGTTTCGATGTGGCGGCTGCAATGACGATCGTCTACCAGACAGCCTGGTTCGGACTGGTGGACCGTGGACAGTTGACGGCGGGCGAGTGGCTGCTGGTACATGCGGGGGCGAGCGGGGTGGGGATGTCGGCGGTCCAGATTGGGAAGGCGCTGGGCGCCCGCGTGATCGCCACGGCGAGCACCGAAGACAAGCTCGAGTTTTGCCGCCGGCAAGGGGCCGAAGCGGCTATCTCCTATGCCGATGCGGGTTGGGTGGACGAAGTGAATCGCATCACCGGGGGAGGAGCGGACGTCATCTATGATCCGGTGGGTGGGGACGTGTTTGACCGCTCCATGAAATGCATCGCCCCGGGCGGCCGGCTTGTAGTGATCGGATTCGCATCGGGGAGAATACCCACGGTGGCGGCGAACCGTCTGCTGCTGAAGAACATCGCTGTTGCCGGCGCGGTATGGGGAAACTGGACCAGTTTGCACCCCGAGTATCTTCAGACGACGCACGCCAGGCTGGTGGAGATGTGGCGGGCGGGAGCGATTCGGCCGGTAGTCGGGCGGCGGTACGCAATGGAGGAGGCGCCGCGGGCGTTGCGGGATCTGGCAAACCGGGGGGCAGTGGGGAAGTCGGTGATCGGGATGAGCGCGGAGAATCAATAAGTGGTTTGCAGCGAGCGGGCGAGCCCGCGGCTGGCAATTTCCAGTTCTTGTTCCACGGTGACCAGATGCTTGCGGAGGGCGTCAAGGTCTTTGGCGACAGCGGATTGCTCGAGGTTGCGCGCGGCTTCGGCAACGCGCGCGGCCCCGATTCTTTCGGCGGAAAGGGAAAGCTGATTCGCTTCCCCGATGAGCCCCGGCAGATCGGGTTCATGAAGGCATGCGTGGAGCCGTTCCACAAGAGGGGGGGTGGTTTGCAGGAAGGTTCGCTGACGTCCGGCCAGGATGTCAGGGTCCACGCCGGCCGCATCGATCTCTTTCCAGCCGCCATCCCGTGGAGCAGGCGATTCGATGAGATTCCGGGACCGGGTGACGAACTCCTCGACGACGCGTAACAGCGTGGTGGGGTTGAGGGGCTTGGCGAGATAGCCGTTCATACCGGCGGCGAGGCAGCGTTCCCGGTCGCCGCTCATGGCGTGGGCGGTCATGGCGACGATGGGGAGATTGGCAAAGCGCTTGTCCCGGCGAATGACGCGTGTGGTCTCAAGGCCATCGAGGATGGGCATCTGCACGTCCATGAGGACCAGGGAATAGGCGAGGAGGTCAAGGTATTCCAGGGCTTCGCGTCCGTGATTGGCGACATCGACATGATAGCCTCGCTTACGGAGGATGGCAGTGACCACCTTCTGGTTGACGTGGTTGTCTTCCACGACAAGGATAGACGGGCCGTTGTCGTCGTCGCCCGGCGGCAGGCCGGGGAATTCGGCAATGGGCGTCTCGACGCCGGCGGAGGGCTGCTCGTGGCAGACACTGGAAGGAAAGCACACGCGGAAAGTGCTGCCTTTGCCGAGTTCGCTTTCGAGAGTAATGCGACCCTCGTGCATATCGACGAGTTTCTTCGTGATGGCGAGGCCGAGGCCGGTACCACCGTACTTGCGGGTGATGCTGCCGTCCGCCTGTGTGAATTTCTCAAAGATGTAAGAGAGCTTGTCGCTCGGGATGCCGACTCCGGTGTCGATCACTTCAAAGACAAGTTCATGCCCTTTTGTCTTGGGCGTGCGCAGGACACGGACCCTGACCGAACCCCGTTCGGTGAACTTCATGGCATTACTGAGGAGGTTCGAGAGAATCTGCCGGATCCGGAGAGGGTCGGCGGTGATGCGGCGGGGAACATCATGGACGACATCGACGCTGACGGTGATTCCCTTATGGGTGGCCCGGGGACGGTGCGCGCGTACCGCCTCATCAATGAGAACGCGGATGTCAAAGGGAATGCGCTCGAGGACCATCTTGCCGGCCTCGATTTTGGAAAGATCGAGTATATCGTTGAGGAGGGATAAGAGAGAGTTGGCGCAACGCTGGGCGGTTTCGAGCTGTTCGCGCTGCTCGGCGGTGAGCGGGCTGTCGAGCACGATGTCGATCATGCCCAGGACGCCGTTCATGGGCGTACGCAGCTCATGAGACATGTTGGCGAGGAATTCGCTCTTGGCCTGGCTGGCGGCCTGGGCCCGCTGCATGGCCTGTTCGAGTTCCTCCGTGCGCATGCGGATGCGTTCCTCGAGCAGTTCCTGGTGCTGGCGGACCTCGTTTCGCGTGGTATTCAGACAGTCAATCATGTGATTGAAGCTGTTGCCGAGGAATTCGATCTCGTCCCCCGTATTGCTGACCTGGATGGGTTCGAGGCGGCCTTCGCCGACGGATTGGATGCCTTCTTCCAGGAGCATGAGAGGACGGGCGAGGAGTTTGATG
>JADLBG010000288.1 GCA_020847895.1 Bryobacterales bacterium | reverse complement strand
TGGCGCTTGCGGTCAGCCCGACGGGGAGCCTCTATTACGCTTCGTGGAGCGGCAATGCCGTGTACAAGGTGGATTACACGGCGGGCCAGGCTCCGGCGATCACGCAGCATCCGCAGAACACGAGCGTACCGGAAGGGGAGACGGCCACGTTTAGCGTGAACGCATCGGGCCAGCAGCCATTTCAGTACCAATGGCAGAAGAACCAGCAGGACATACCCAATGCCACAAGTCAGACGTTGAATGTAGCTTCGGTAAGTTCGGGGGACAACGGGGCACAGTTCCGGGTGAAGGTGACGAACAGTTTCGGATCGGCGGTGAGTAATGCGGCTACGTTGACGGTGACGGCGAACAACAACAACCAGGCTCCGAAGGCGACGATCACGGCTCCGGCGGCGGGGACGCTGTATTCGGGCGGGCAGGTGATCTCTTACGCCGGGACGGGCACGGACCAGGAAGACGGGAACCTGCCGGCGGCGAATTACTGCTGGATTGTGAACTTCCATCATGAAACGCACTATCATCCTTTCCTTCCGCAGACTTGCGGAGTTACTTCGGGCACGGTGACGATTCCAACGCTGGGCGAGACGTCGGCGAACGTATGGTACCGGTTCACGCTGACGGTCCGGGATTCAGGCGGACGGACAAACTCGACGTTCGTCGATGTGCCGCCGCGGAAGGTGAACCTGACGCTGAAAACGAATCCGGCGGGGCTGCAACTGACATTGGACGGGCAGCCGATGACGGCTCCGGTGCAAACGGCGAGCGTAGTGGGCATTGTGCGGAGCATCGGGGCTCCGGGGCAGTTGCCGGTGGGAGGAACGCGGCAGGGATTCGCCTCGTGGTCGGACAACGGGGCGGCGACGCATGATATCCCGACTCCGGCGTCGGACACGACTTACACGGCAACTTACACGACGCAGCACCTGTTGACGGTGGGAGTGAACATCAGCGGGGCGGGCACGGTGGCGGCGAATCCGGCATCGGCGGACGGATTCTACAACGCCGGGGTGAGTGTGCAACTTACGGCATCTCCTTCGGCGGGGTTCAAGTTCGACTCGTGGGGCGGGGACGCGTCGGGAACGGCGAACCAGGCGGGTGTGTCGATGAGCGCGCCGCGGAGCGTTTCGGCGAACTTTGTCAGCACGGCTTTTTCGTGCGCCGACGATTTGAGCCACAACGCGACGACGGTGGGTTTTTCGGGCGACATCCGCGTGATCGAAGTCAGCGCGAGCCCAGCGTGCAACTGGCAGTCCGTTTCCGGGGCTCCCTGGATGACGATACTCAGCGGTTCGGGGACCGGGAACGGCGTAGTGCGATTCCGGGTGGACGCCAACGGGGACGCGGCTCCGCGCACCGGGAGCATCACGATTTCCGGAAGACCGTATCAGGTGACGCAGAGCGCCGCGGGATGCACGTTTACGCTTACGGGACCGAATTTCGTGCTGGGGGGAGCAGCGGCTCCGGTTCCGTACCGGTTGAGTATTTCCACGGGTCCAAATTGTGACTGGACTGCGATGGCGTATCCCTCCTTTATGACGATGACCGGCGCAACCAGCGGGCGTGGGAGCGGCACGGTGAGTTTCGTTCTTCCGCAGAATGACAATGCGCCGCGCCAGGGTTACATCACGATCGGCGGGCAGTTCTGGCGGTTTGTGCAGCAGAGCCTGGCTCCGGTTTCGCCGTTTAGCGACGTTCCCGCGACGCATCCGTTTGCCGGCTCGATTTCGCTGTTGAAGGCGAACGGGTTGAGCGCGGGATGCGGGGGCGGGCAATATTGCCCCGAAGATCCGATGACGCGGTCAGAAATGGCGGCATTTATTATTCGCGCTTTGTACGGCGAAAATTTTTCTTATTCGAGCCAGCCGTTGTTTACAGATGTGGGACTGGAGAATCCGTACTTCAAGTATGTTCAGAAGTTACGCGAGATTGGGGCGACGAACGGTTGTACGACGACAACCTTCTGTCCTGGCGACAGTGTAACACGAGGGCAAATGGCGGCCTTCATTATCCGGGCGCGATTGGGGCTTCTTTACACGGATCTGTTTCCTGTTTTGACGGCGCCGTTATTCGCGGACGTTGGGAACGGGAACCTCTTTTTCCCGTATATCCAGAAGATGAAAGAACTTGGGATCACGAGCGGGTGCACGGAGACGCAGTACTGCGACAACGACAGGACCACGCGGGGGCAGATGGCGGTATTTTTGACAAGGGCGTTTCTACTTCCGTGACCGGGGTAAAGACCGGGGCCAGGAACACGGTGGATGCGTGGCTGGCGGGAGGGATGATCGCGGCCTCACTGGCGATTCGGGCGCACTACGCGGTGACGTATCATTTGAATCCGGACGAGGGATTTCATTTTCTGTTCGCGCACCAGCCGACGCTGTGGGATGTGCGGCAGGAGACGGTGAATCCCATTCACGCCTACCCGCCGCTGTACGTGTTTCTGCTGCACTTCGTGCTGCTGTTCGGGAACAGTGAACTGGCGCTGCGGCTTCCGGCGCTGCTGTTTGGGACGGTGTTTCTGGGAGTGGCATATCTGTGGATGAGGCGCGTATTGGGCGCGGCGGCGGCGATGGGGGCGCTGGCGGTGCTGGCGTTTTCGCCGGGAACGGTCTCGCTCGGCTATGAGGCGCGGAACTATGCTCTGCTGCTGGCGAGCGTAGCGGTGACGTTGTACGGGCTGGAGAGGGTGTTCGCGGAGCAGTCGGGGAAGTGGATGGCGGTGTCGATGGGGTCGCTGTACGTGGCGATTTTGACGAACTACTCGGCGGCGTGGATGTGCGCGGTGTTGGGGGTGTACGTGGGAATGAGAGCGCCGCGGGGGCATCTCGAGAGGCGACTGGTACGGCAGTGGCTGTGGTATCAAGCGGGGGCGCTGGCGATCTATGCGTGGCTCTACGCGACGCATCTCGGAGCATTGCTGGGGAGCGGCACGGAGGCGGCGCTGCACGGGTTTCTGAAGGACAGCTATTACTGGGGGGCTCCGGACAATCCGGCGGCGTTCGCGGCGCGGCAGAGCGTGGCAGTGTTCGAGTATTTATTCGGGTTGCACCGGGTGGCGGCGGCGGCCGTGCTGCTGAACGTGGCGGGGTTGGCGTGGCTCGGGAGCGGGCGGGATAAGCCGGTTCCGCACTCGCGTTGGGTCTGCCTGCTGCTGGGGCTGCCTCCGGTGCTTGGGTGTCTGCTGGGGATGATGAAGCTGTATCCGTACGGGGCATCGAGACATTCGGCGATGTTTCTGCCGTTTCTGGCGGCGGGCGCGGGTTATGGGTTGGCGCTGATTGCAGGCAAGCGGTTGTGGGTAGTGGCGGCGCTGACAGCGGCGCTGGTTCCACCGTGGATGGTGTTCGCCTACCGCAATGCGTGGTACATCCCCGGGGAGGATGAGACGATTGCCAAGATGGAAAGCGCGATGGAGTATGTTCGGAGTTTGCCGAAGGGGGCGACGATCTTTGCGGACCACGTCAGCCTGATCGAGCTTGGCTACTATCTGGGGCGCGAGGTTTATAGTCCGTACCACGGGCGCGGGCCGGGGTTGGTGGAGTTCCGGTATGAGGGATATCGCGTCGTGAGCATGTCTTCGTCATGGGAGATGGACGCCAAGGAGCTGGTTTCGACATTCAATGAACTGCTGAGGCGGTATCGACTGAGGCCGGAGGAGATGTGGGTGTTCGACTACGGCGGCGACAATCTGGCGAGGCAACTGGCGGTTACCTACCCCGGCATCAAGACACCCAATCTGCACTGGTTTGGCCGCCGGACTTCTGTATTCCAGTTGTCCAACTGAGAGGTTAAGGGGATTTGGAACCGCACGAGTATCAGACACTGTACGAACTGGAAGAGAGCTACTGGTGGTATGTGGCGCGGCGGCGGTTAGTGAAGGAGATGCTGGAGCGGGCTTGCGGGAATGGCGCGGGGCGGGTGCTGCTGGACATCGGGTGCGGCACGGGGGCGAACGCGAGGGCGCTGGAAGGGCTCGGCACGGTGCTGCTGGCGGATGCTTCCGAGCGGGCGCTGCAATTCTGCCGGACACGGGGCTTGCAGCATACGGTGGCGAGTTTGAGTGAGCAGATGGGGCTGCGGACGGAGAGTCTGGACGTGGTGACGGCGCTTGACGTGTTGGAGCACGTGGATCGTGATGTGGAGGCGATGCGGGAGATTCTGCGGGTGTTGAAGCCGGGGGGGATTCTGCTGGCGACGGTACCGGCATTCGGGTTTCTGTGGAGCGAGCACGATGAAGCCTTGCATCACCGGCGGCGGTACACGATGTGGGAGCTGAGGAACAAGCTATCGGTGGCGGGATTCGAGACGGTGCGGTCCACCTACTTCATCACGGCGCTGTTTCTGCCGATTCTGGTGATGCGGGTATGGCAGGGGATGGTGAAGAAGAACGTGGCGCCGAAGACGTCGCACGTGATTCTGCCGCGCTGGATGAACCGGCTGATTGAAGGGATTCTGGATGTGGAGCGGGTGGTTTGCCGGAAGATCAATTTGCCGGTGGGGGTGTCGATTGTGGCGGTGGCGCGGAAGCCGGGCTAGTCAGTTAGCTGTCAGCTTTCGGTTTTCGGCTTTCGGCGACGCGGAAGCCGTAGTCGGCGTATTGGAACTGAGGGGGGATGCTGCTGCGGGCGGCGCAGCGGGAGATTTTGATGTGGTGGCGCCAGGCGCCGCCGCGGGAGGCGCGGCGGGCGCCGGTGAGTGGGCCTTGGGGATTGAGGGAAGGCGAGGCGGCGTAGTAGAGGGGGTCGTACCAATCGGTGCACCATTCGTGGACGTTCTCGCACATGTCGAAGAGGGCGTAGGCGTTGGGGAGGGAAGTGGCGACGGGCTCGGGACCGGAGCGCCAGCGGGAATGGTAGCGGGGGCGTTCGGTGACGGGTGAGTCTCCCCAGGGATAGAGGGGATTTTCGAGGCCTCCGCGGGCGGCCCACTCCCATTCGGCTTCGGTGGGGAGGCGGAAGGTCTTTCCGGTGAGTTGACTGAGCCAGCGGCAGTAGGCAACGGCGTCGAACCAGCTTGGGCCGGTGACGGGTTGATCGGGGTGGTCAAAGGATGGGGTGGAGCGGAACCTGGCGGGGGGATGTCCGGTGGCGGCGCAGAAACGGTCGTATTGCGCGTTGGTGACTTGAGTGGGAGCGAGGGCGAAGGGGGAGACGCGGACGAGGTGGACGGGGCGCTCGTCATCGCGGCCGTCGTGCCGGCCCATGAGGAATTCGCCGCCCGGGATGGGAACGGTGATGTCAGAGGCGCTCGATTGCAGGGAAGTGGTCAATGGTTCCACCGGCTTCGATGATAGCCAAACAGCGGGCGGCGTCGCGCAGGAGGAGGTCCGTGCGAATGCCGCGGTAGGCGGGCAGGTAGGGCTGGAGTTTGCGGAGGCCCTTGTGGAGCTGGCGGGTGGCTCCGAGGGGGTTTTGCCGCTGGTGGTGGTGGAAGGCGACGGCGAGGTGGATGAGGCTTTGGAGGAATGTGCGATCCGGCTCGGCGGCGGGCGTCCAGAGCTCCTCGAGGACTTCGTGGCAGCGGAAGAACTCGCGGCGGTTGAAGAGGGCGATGGCCTGTTCGAAGAGCGCTTGAGGATCGGGTAGCATAGGACAACATCAGACTATCGCGAAGGAGGCGTCAGATGAGGCGAAGGGAGTTTCTGGGCGTGGCGGCCATGGCCGGCGCGGCGGCGGGGCAGCAGAGGATGAAGATCTTCATGCATTGCGACATGGACGGATCGAGCGGGATCTTCACGCGGGAGCAGGCGTGGTATTGGGAGAACGGGGCGCGGGAGCAGGTGGGGATGGAGGCGCGGGAGATGTTCACGGCGGACGTGAATTCGGCGAGCGCGGCTGCGTTGAAGGCGGGGGTGACGGACCTGATTGTGTGCGATACGCACCACGGCGGGGGGAACCTGATGAAGGAGAAACTGCTTCAGGATCCGCGGATCACGTACTTGTACCGGAGCGTGGGGATGGAGAACGGGAAGCGGCGGTGGATGCCGGGGTTGGATGAGACGGTGGACGGGCTGATGCTGCCTGGGCATCATGCGAAGGCGATGACGCCGGGGGCGTTTCTGCCGCACACGTGGAATCATGAGTGGGCGGATTTTACGATCAACGGGGTGAGTGTGGGGGAGATCGGGATAGAGACGTGCTATGCGGGGCATTGGAACATCCCGCTGATCTTCGTGCAGGGCGATGTCGCGGCGTGCGCGGAGGCGCGGCAGCAGTTTCCGGGAATCGTGACGGCGGCGGTGAAGCAGGGGACGACGGAGACGTGCACGGGACTGGGGCAGGAGCAGGCGCACGCGGAGACGGCGAAGGGGGTCAGGGAGGCGATTGCGAAGCTGCGGAGCGGGGGGATGAAGCCGTACAAGCCGGCGCTGCCGATGACGATCACGCTACGGATGCGGACGATGGATGCGGCGGCGAAGGCAGCGCAGAGGCCGGGGATTTTGCGGCTGGATGATCACACGCTGGAAGCACGGGTGGGGCGGCAGGCGGATGTGGTGAAGTGGCTGCTGGGCACGGGGCTGGACATGCCGCCGGCATAACAGGTTCAAGGCGAAGGAGAAGAGCGATGAAGCGGATTTGTCTTGTTTTTTTGGCATGCGCGGCGGTGGGGTTAGGGGAGACGGGCGCGCCGGCTCCGCGGGTTTTCGGGCCGTCGCATGTGGTGGAGACGTACCGGGTGCTGCTGGACCGGAACGCGTTGCTGCTGGAGTCGATATCGGATGTGATCCGGCAGAAGGGCATCCAGGATGGCGAGGTGCTGGTGACGGCGGGGTCGGTGCAGGAGTGCACCTATCATTACGTGACGACGACGGATTTGAAGGCGAAGAACGTGTTCAAGACAGTAAAGGGGCCGTTCGAGATATTGAACGCGGGCGGGATCATCGCGGATGGCGAGCCGCACATTCACATCACGCTTTCGAGCCCGGAGAAGGGGGCGTTTGGAGGGCACCTGGAGAAGGGGTGCAAGGTTCTGTACCTGGGGGAGATGACGTTCTTCAAGTATGACGGACCGGCGTTAACGCGGCGGGCGAACGCGAACGGAATCACGCTGCTCGAGAAGAAATAGGCGCCATTTGGGCGCAACTGTGGCGTGAGCGGTTGCCGTGCGGTGAGATTTTGAGAGTCGCGGAGGGGTCTCCGGTCACTTGCGGAACTGGTTGAACATGTCCTGGATTTGGGAGGAGAAAGTTTTCGCCTCTTCTTCGGCCTGCTTGACTGCATCTTTGAGTTCGGAGCGGAGGTTGGCCTGGGTTCGGGCGGAAAAGCGTTCGGCGTTGGCGAGCGGAGGGGCGTCTGGGGGGAGGAGTTTTGGGAACTGCTCCTTGTAAAGCCGGTTGTTCTGGAGCGCTTTCAGTTGGTTGAGGGCGCGCTGGTAGGCACGGTCGGCGGCGGTGCGGTAGCGGTGGAGGAGGGCGGCCTTTTTCTCGATGTCGGGATTTTCGATGAGGAGCGGGTCGGCACCGGCTTTTTTGTAGAGCTGTGCGTCGGCAACGGCGAGGTTGCGGAGACGCCAGGCGGCGTGGATGAGTTGGTGGAAGATGTCGAATTCGACGGGGCCTTTGGGCGCGAGGTTGGTAGTGTACTCGCTGACGAGGGAGTCGTAATCGGCTTGCTCTTCGGGGGTGTTGAAGACGATGCGGGAGGCGGTGAAGCCGTGGGTGCGGCCGTTTTGGGAAGAGCGGGCTTTGCCTTCCGGGGAGACGGGGCCATGGGACTTGGCTCCATTGATGCGAGCGGCGTCGCTGTGGGCCTGGCTGAAAAAGGACATAGTGAGTAACCTCCGGTTCGAGTGTAAGACGGAGGGGGATTGGAGGCGGCGGGGCGGGTGGATGGGAATGGCGCTAAGTGATTGTGGGCGGGGGATTTGAAAAAAATTTGATTGGTGGTGAACGGGTTTCTCGCGGAGCTTTGAGGTGAGCCCTTAATGGACTGATGCATACAGGAGAGAATTGTTTTTCGGGTGCGAGCGGCGCAGGTAACGAATTTTCGCGCAGAGACGCAGAGCGCGCAGAGTTTTAGGAGTCGGGGCTGGTGAGGGGGTGGGAGATGATTGCTCTTTGCGCAGTTAAGACCGTTAGCGGTATGAGGTAGTTCTTTAGACGCGGAGACGCAGAGGATTATGGGACTACTGAAGTGCCAAGGTGGCTTTTCCGGCAGCGCCGTTATAGTCGAGTTCGACGGATTGGATGTGGTCTTCCTTGCCCCTGTAAGGGAAGAAGAGGAGGCCGGCTTGCGGGAGTGGGCGGTCGCCTTCGGCCATCGCCACCTTTTGGACGCGTTGTTCCATGGCGCGGCGGAGGTTAAAGGGCATTTTCGGGGGAGTAGGAGGGGGATCGCCGGCGCCGCCACCGCCGCCCACGCTGGTCTTGGACTTGGCTTTCTCGGCGGCGGTGGGACCCCATTCGGGATCCTTCAAGGACTTGAACACCACCGCATAGGGTTCGCCGGTGAGAGGTGTTTTCTTCCTGTTGATGCGGAGGGAGAAATCGCCGGGGGAGAGCGTGGCGTGGGATTCCGGGGGGCCGAACAACGCGGCTTCGACGACGACGTAGTCTTCGGTGGTGAGAGTGCCCTGGCTGGTGGGGATGGAGTGGCCGAGGAATTCGGCGGCCACGGTGACGTTACCGGCCTTGCCTTTGGACTGGTAGTCGGAGGGAGCGGCGCGGGGCGGGATTCCCTGGATTTCCCGGGCGGACGCCGGGGTTTCGGGGGCTTGGTTTTGGGCGTAGAGACAGAGAGTAGCGGCGAGCAGCGCTGTCGTAGATGCACAGGCTGCCAGGGTTGGGATACTTCGCATTACAGAACACAAGTTAACACAGTTGGGGTGAGGTTCTCGCGGGGCGGAGCGAGTGGGGTGAGGTGAGGCGGGCCAGTTTACCCGGGTGCGTGGCATGTGATTTACTTGGGGGTGATGCGACACCGTTTCCTGATTGCCTTGTTCGCGCTTCCTTTGCTGGCGCAGGTGAGTTTTCAGAAGTCCGAGGACCGGATCAATATTGAGATTAACGGCAAGCCGTTCAGCGCTCTTTACATATCGGGCGAAGGAGTGCGGAAGCCGTATCTGCATCCGCTGCGGGCTGCTTCGGGCACGATTGTGACGCGGCAGTGGCCAATGGTGGAGGGCGTACCTGGGGAAAGCCATGACCATCCGCACCACCGCGGGCTTTGGTTCGATCACGGGGATGTGAATGGGGTGGATTTCTGGGGGAGCGATCCTTCGGCGAAGAAGGATTCGGGGGCGCGGATTGTGGTGAAGAAGATCCGCGAGATGAAGGGGGGCAAGAAGCAGGGTGTTTTGGCCGGTGATTTCGACTGGGAAGAGAAGGACGGGAAGGTGCTGATCCACGAGGCGCGGACGATGGTTTTTTATGCGGCGCCGGACCGGCGGGTGATGGATTTCGACATCAAGCTGACGATGGCCGAGGCGGTGAAGTTCGGTGATACGAAGGAGGGGTCGTTCGGCATCCGGCTATCGGATAAGATCCGGGAGCAGAAGGGGACGGGGAAGATGGTGAACGCGCAAGGCGCGGTGGGGGAGAAGAATGTGTGGGGGAAGCCTTCGGAGTGGGTGGATTATTCGGGAACGATTGACGGGGAGCCGGTGGGGATCGCGATTCTGGACCATCCGTCGAACCCGCGGCATCCGACGCACTGGCATGCGCGGGCTTATGGGTTGTTCGCGGCGAACATTTTCGGGCTGCACGATTTTTATAACGATAAAAGCAAGGACGGGAGCATGGAAGTGAAGCCTGGGGGGACGCTGCGGTTCCGGTACCGGGTAGTGATTCATGCGGGGGATACAGGGGCGGCGAATATTGCGGGGGAGTACGCGAAGTATTCGGCGGTCAAGTAATTGGCGGGTGCGGGAGGAAGCGGCGCACGGTTTCGACGGTGTCGGCTTGAGAGGGTGATTTGTCGGGGCGGTAGCGTTTGACGCGGGCGAAGCGGAGGGCCATGCCGCCGGGGTAGCGCGGGCTGGCCTGGACTTCATTGAAGGCGATTTCGGCGACGAGTTTGGGTTGGACGTAGACCGTGTATTCGTCGCGGGCGATTTGGAGGGCGAGGAGTTCGCGGGTCTGCCAGGCGAGCATTTCATCGGTGAGGCCTTTGAAGGTTTTGCCGAGCATGACGAAGGCTTGGGTGGAGGGATCGCGAGCGCCGAGGTGGAGGTTACCGAGGAGGCCGCGGCGGCGGCCGTGACCCCATTCGGCGGCGAGGATGACAAGGTCGAGGGTATGGGCCTGTTTGACTTTTCGCCAGGTGTGGCCGCGCGCTCCGGCGGCGTAGGGGGAATCGGGAGCTTTGGCCATGATGCCTTCGTGGCCCTGATCGAGAGCGCGGTTGAGGAAACCGGCAGCGGCGGAGGGATCGGCGGTGAGGGTGTGGGGGATGAGGGATTCCGGGGGTGAGAGTTCGCTTAGGGCGCCGAAGCGGCGGGACTGTTTTTCGTCGAGTAGAGGCTGACCGTCGAGATAGAGGAGGTCGAACCAGAACGGGGTGAGCGGGAGTTGGCGGCGCATTTGTTCGACATCGAGTTTACGGCCGAAGCGGCGCATGGTGAGTTGGAAGGGCTGGGGGCGGGAGTCGGCGGCGAGGGCGAGGACTTCGCCATCGAGGATGAGATTGCCGGCGGGGAGGGCCTGGACGGCTTCGACGATTTCAGGTACGGCAGCGGTGACGTCGTTGAGTTGGCGGGTAAAGATGCGGACATCGCGGCCATCGCGATGGGCTTGGACGCGGGCTCCATCCATTTTGAATTCGAGAGCGGTTTGTCCGAATTCGGCGATCGGCTGGGTGATATCTTCGGCGGTCTGGGCGAGCATGGGTTGGACGGGGCGGAAGAGTTGGACGTCGAAGCGGGCGAGTCCGGCGCTGCCTTCTTCGATGGCGGCGCGGGCGACGGGGACGATGTCTCCGGCGAGCATGACGGCGCGGCGCACGCGCTCGACGGGGAGTTTGGAGGCTCCGGCGACGGCGTCGGCCATGATGCCTTCGAGGGCTCCCTGGCGGAGTTCACCCATGAGGAGGCCTGAGAGGAAGCGCTGTTCGGGGGCGGTGGCGGCGGAGAGCAAGGCGTGGAGTTCGACCTGACGGCGGTTCGCGGCTCCGGGCCCGCGGATGGCGGCAAGGGAATGGAGGATGCGGTTGACCTGTCCCATTTCGAGGGATGGCGTTTGGGCGGGTGTGGTTAGAGCCTGCTGGAGGGTGCGGTAGCCGATGCCGGTCCTGCCCTGGAGGGTGCGTCCGGAGAGGAAGGCGGTGGTGACTTCGATTTCGGACGGCGGGAGACGGGCGAGGAGCGCGGCGAGGCGGGCGGTTTTCTCGAGGCGCTTCGATGTTTCGGCGACGCGTTGGGAGACGGCCACGACTTCCGCGAGAAGCATGCTTTCGGATTGCCTCCTTTCCAATTGTTGCGCGCCGCCGCCGGCGGACCGCATGTACACTGAAGGGATATGGAGACCGCAATCGAACCCCAAGTGGAGATTTCCGCCGCGCAGCAGATCATGGACCTGGAGCGCGAATACGTTCTGCCGACGTATGCCCGTTATCCGCTGGTGCTTCAGCGCGGGAAGGGCTGCTACGTGTGGGACGTCGATGGGAACCGTTATTTGGACTTATTGAGCGGCATCGGGGTGAACGCGCTGGGGCATGCGCATCCGCGCATTGTGCGGGTGATTCGGGAACAGGCCGGGAAGCTGGTGCACTGTTCGAACCTCTACTATCACGAATACCAGGGGAAGCTGGCGAAGCGGTTGAGCGAGATCAGCGGGCTGCAGCGCACGTTCTTTTGCAATTCGGGGACAGAGGCCACCGAAGGCGCGTTGAAGATTGTGAAGGCATACGGCAAGAGGATTTCGCCGGAGAAGAACGAGATTGTCGCGCTCGAGAGTTCGTTTCACGGGCGGTCGATCGGGGCGATTTCGATCACGGGCCAGCCGAAGTACCGGCAGGATTTCGAGCCGCTGCTGCCTGGGGTGAAGTTCGTCGCGCGGCATGACGCGGATGCGCTGGCGGCGGCGATCAACGAGCGGACGGCGGGTGTGGTGCTGGAACTGATCCAAGGGGAAGGCGGGATTTATCCTCTGGGCGAGCGGATGACGCACGTGGCGCGAGAGGCGGCGGACCGGCATGATGCGCTGCTGGTGCTGGATGAAATTCAGTGCGGCGTGGGGCGGCCGGGGACGTATTTTGCGTACCAGTTGAATGATCCGGTGGTGCTGCCGGACGTGATGATAGCGGCCAAGCCGCTGGGGGCGGGGATTCCGATGGGCGTGATCATGACGAACGAGAAGGCGGCGGGGGCGCTGGGGCCGGGGCAGCACGGGTCGACGTTCGGGGGCGGGGTGCTGGCGTGCCGCGTGGCGCTGGAGTGCGTGAACATTCTGGAGGAACTGCTGCCGCGGATTCGGACGGTGGGGGCTTATTTCCGGAGCCAGTTGGAGGATCTGGGGCGGAAGTTCGCGTTTGTGAAGGAAGTGCGCGGGCAGGGGCTGATGATCGGGGTGGAGATGGATTTCCCGTGCAAGCAGTTTGTGAATGACGCGCTGGCCGAGGGATTGCTGATCAACGTGACGCACGAGACGGTGCTGCGGATGTTGCCGCCGTATATCATCACGGAGCGGGAAGTGGACCGGGCGATTCGGGGGTTACGGAACGTGTTTCGCAAGGCCGCGAAGAATCACGCGAAGCCGGCGGTGTGACGCGCCCCACGGTATCATAGGGCGCATGTCATTTCGATTGGACGGGAAGGTGGCCATCGTTACGGGTGGCGGGCGGGGGATTGGGAAAGCGATCGCCCGGAAGTTTGCCGAGTGCGGGGCGAATGTGGTGATTGCGAGCCGCAAGCAGGAGAATCTGGAAGCGGCGGCGAAGGAGTGCGAGGGGTTAGCGGGGAAGGTGGCTCCGGTCCGGTGCCACGTGGGGCGCGCGGATGAACTGAAGAAGCTGGTGGAGGAGACGGAGCGGCTGTTCGGGCCGGTGGATGTACTGGTGAACAACAGCGCGACGAATCTGGGGCAGGGGCCGTCGCTCGAGGTGACGGACGAGGCGCTGCTGAAGACGCTGGAGATCAATGTACTGGCGGCGCACCGGCTGATCCGGCTGGTGGTTCCGGGGATGATGGCGCGCGCGCAGGGAGGATCGGTGATCAACATCGCGTCGATTGCGGGCTTGCGGCCGCAGCCGGGCGGGCTGGTGTACAGCTCGACGAAGGCGGCGCTGCTGATGATGACGAGGGTATGGGCGATTGAATTCGGGCCGCACAAGATCCGGGTGAACGCTATCTGTCCGGGGCTGATCCAGACGGATTTCAGCGAATATTTCTGGAAGGACGAGGAACACATGGCGCGGTTGAAGGTGACGCAGCCGCTGCCGCATTTGGGCCAGCCGGACGAGATTGCGGGGATGGCGCTGTATCTGGCGTGTGAGGAATCGTCATTCGTGACAGGGACGGCGATGGTGGTGGATGGCGGGGCGACGACGCGGTAAGGGGGGCTTCGCCGTTACAATGAAGCGTGCCCTATCCAGTTACTCTTCTACCCGGCGACGGAATCGGACCTGAGGTCGCGGCGGCGACCGTGCGCGCGGTGAACGCGACGGGGGTGGCGATCGAATGGCATGAGGTGGAGTTATCCGGCGCGGTGATTGAGCGCACGCGGCAATCGGTGCCGGACGCGGTGCTGGAATCGATGGAGCGGACGCGGGTGGGACTGAAGGGTCCGGTGACGACTCCGATCGGCGGGGGCTTTCAGAGCGTGAACGTGGCGCTGCGGAAGAAGCTGGAACTGTTCGCGAATGTGCGGCCGGTGCGGAGCCTGCCGGGGATCAGGACGCGGTTTCAGGATGTGAAGATCGACCTGATCATTTTCCGGGAGAATACGGAGGATCTGTATTCAGGGCTGGAGCACGAGGTGGTGACGGACGTGGTGACGAGCCTGAAGGTGATCACGCGGGCGGCATCGATCCGGATTGCGAAGTACGCGTTCGCGTTCGCGCGGGCGAACGGGCGGAAGAAGCTGACGGCGGTGCACAAGGCGAACATCATGAAGTTGGGCGACGGGCTGTTCCTGAAGTGCGCGCGGGAGGTGGCGGCGGAGTATCCGGATGTGGAGTACACGGAGTTGATTGTCGATAACGCGTCGATGCAGTTGGTGATGCGGCCGGAGACGTTCGATCTGCTGCTGTTGCCGAACCTGTATGGGGACATCGTGTCGGATCTGGCGGCGGGGCTGGTTGGCGGATTAGGCCTGGTGCCCGGGGCGAATATGGGGGAGAAGTATGCGGTGTTCGAGGCGGTGCACGGCAGCGCTCCGGACATTGCGGGGAAGGGCGTGGCGAACCCGACGGCGTTGATGGAGAGCGCGGTGTTGATGCTGCGGCATCTGGGCGAGCGCGGGGCGGCGGACCGTTTACAGGAGGCGATCGAGCGGGTTTATGCGGACGGGAAGACGGTGACACCGGACATTGGGGGTACGGCGACGACGAGCGAGTTCACGGACGCGGTGATTGCGGGGTTGTGAGTTAGCGGCCGATGTAGACGCCGATACTGATGCCTGGTGGCGGGGCGACGTAGACGGGGGGCGGCGCGTAGTAGGTGGGGTAGACGGGCGCGGGCTCGACTACCACGACTCGGGGGCGATAGACAGGGGCAGGGTAATAGTAAGCAGGGCCATAGTAGGCAGGGTAAGGGGCCACAAAGGCATGCGGCCGGGGGGCGTAGTAGCCGCGTCCGTAATAGCGCTTGGCGTGCTTGTCATGCTTCCTATGGTGGCGGCCGTCATGAGCGCCGAGGGTAGCCGCCGGCAACAGGGTGAGCGCGGCGAGTAGGGCCGTTTTCGCCAACGTGGAAACCGTCATTGTCCACCTCCTCTTGGGCAGTTGACGGGAGTGG
>JADLBG010000287.1 GCA_020847895.1 Bryobacterales bacterium | reverse complement strand
GCCTGCTGCGCCTGGTACACCTGAGCGATGCCGCTCTGCGTTCCATACTCCACCCACAGCGGAACGCCGGTGGCTTCGGCCATCAGCGCACGCTTGGCCATGGTTCGCCCCAGCGGACCGCCGATGACAAACGCCTGGAGCAGCCCTTCCCGAATGAAGACCATCGGATCCTCGCCCATGTGCTCGGCGATCTTCAGCGGAGACTTTCCCTTCAACTGGCGGAAGGAGTCGACGTTGCGGTACTGCACGGGAGATTCCACCGCGAAGTAATTGTGGTGCTGGGCAAGGCCGTTGATAAAGTGCAGAGCGCGGCTCGGGGAGCCCCAGTTGGAATTGGCATCCGCCCAGAAGCGGTATTCCTTGGGGACCACCGCGCACATCGCCGCGGCCTGCTCCAAAGGATCCTGCCAGGGGCGCGCCTTGACCTTATGGATGCGGTAGCCGAGGCTGGCGCCGAGTTTCGCTTCCGCCGCCATCAGGTCCGGCGGAAGGCAGTGAGTCCACCACGTATGCTGGATTCGCTTGAGGGGCGAAGGAGAGAGGAGCCGGGCGACGGAGAAGCCCGCTGCCTGGCCAAGAACATCGTGCACGGCCATCAGCACGCCCTGAATGGAATCATCCTGCCAGTAATCGACCGGGGAGTGTCCCATCATGCGCTTCAGGATGGCTTCGGTTTGGGCGGCGCTGACCAGCGATTCGCCCGTGCCCACCAGCCCTTCGTCCGTGTGAAGACGCACGATGACGGCGCTGTAGTGTGTCTGAAAACTTCCCTGAAGGCGGTAGCTCTCTTCCCAAGCCGCGCGCACACGTTCGGCCATGGGAATGCTGGTGGGGAGAATTTCGTACTTGCTGAAGCGCATGCGGCCGGCGGCGGAAACCACCTGAGGCGCGAGCGCCGCCGCGCCCAGGCCCATGCCGAGCCGCAACAGATCTCTGCGGTTGATATCTTGCATGGCAACCAGTGTATGAAATTGACGCCCGCGCCGTTTGCCTCCTGGCCCGCAAAGGGGCCGCCGCCCCTGAAGCCCAGTGCGGACTCGCAACGTGGCCCGGCGGCGAGCCTCCGTTTTGCGGCGAGTCCTTAGAAGGGAGTGGGCCACCCGGGATACCAGCGCAGTACGTTTCCGGTGAGGCTGCCGATGAAGATCACGTGCTCCGGCGTCACGTGGATCCAATGGCCGGGACTCTCGAGCGCGCCAAGAATTCTTCCGGTGGCGATATCGACGCGGAAGATTCGCCCGCCGAGCGTGTTCAACGCCCCGGCCTCGACGTTTTCCCTGTGGGTGATCATCCACAGTTCGTCGTTCCGCGTAATGAAGAGGTCTTGCGTGGACCCGAGATGCGTCCACATGCGCAGAAACTTGCCCTCGGGAGTGAACATCTGGATGCGATTGTTCTCTCGATCGCTGACATAAACCGTGCCCTTGGAGTCCACTTGCACGGAGTGGGGCGTGTTGAACTCCCCCGGTCCGCGGCCGGGCTTGCCCCATTCGAATTCATACTTCCCATCCTTTGAAAACTTGACGATGCGCGTGTTGCCATAGCCATCGGACACATAGAACCCGCCATCATGAGCAAAGGCGATGTCCGTGGGCTTGTTGAAGGTGTCGTGGGTTGTGCCGGCCTGTCCCTTCTTACCGAGCGTCAGCAGCAGTTTCCCTTCCTGCGTGAACTTCATCACCTGGTGACTTCCGGCATCCGTCGTCCAGACGTTGCCAGTTGGGTCTATCCGCAATCCATGGGGCGAAGTGAACGTGCCCTTTCCCCAGGAGCGAAGATAGCGGCCGTTGGCGTCGAAGATCATCACGGGATCGGCGTGCAGGCCGCGGTGAAAGACAAACACTTCGTCCTTTGCGTTGACGGCGGCGGCGGAGACGCGCCCGAACTTCCAGCCCGGCGGCATCGTATCGCTCTCCCGCGCCGCGGAAACTGGTCCCACCAACTCCTCGCCGAAGCGAAGATTGACGCGATATTTCAATAGCGGGCCGTCATGCGGAGCCCAACCCTGTTGACCGGCTGCGAGCATTGTCATAGAAAATAACGGAAGTAGCAATCTCACCTGGGCGAGAATCATATCAGGATCTTGGATACACTGTTGGCTTCCGCATCATGTCTTTGAAAAGCTCTCTCCTCTTTCTGGTGTGTGCCGCGCCGGTTCTTTGCCAGACGCCGCCGCGGTTCGTGATGGACGGCCACATTCACGTGATGACACGGCAACTGCTGCAAGGTCTCGACATCGGGCAACGCTATTCCGATGGGCATTTTGACCTGCCGCGCGCCCGCCAGGGCGGGCTGAGCGCGATGTTCTTTTCGGTGTACACGCCCGAGCCGTATTATCCCGGCCGTCTCGAAGTGAAGAACACATTCCGCGTGGTGGAACTGGCGCTCGAACAGATCCAGAAGAACAAGGACGTCATCGAGCTTGCGCGGAACGCTTCCGACATCGAGCGCATTCAACGCCAGGGAAAGATGGCGGCGTTCCTCGATCTGGAAGGCAGCTTCGACCTCGACGGCGATTTGTACCTGCTGCGCGCGCTCTACCGGCTTGGCCTGCGCTCGCTGCAACTCACCGCCCACAACAAGACCAATGCGTTCATTGATTCCTGCTGCGATGCGAGCCGCTGGGGCGGATTGAACGCGCACGGGCGCGCCGTGGTGGAGGAGATGAACCGTCTGGGAATGGTCATTAACGTTGCGCACGCCTCCGATGAAGCCATCCTGCAAACGGCCGCCGCGAGCCGCCAACCCGTCATCTACAGTCACGGCGGGTTCCGCGCCATCGTCGATACGCCGCGCTGCATCACCGACAAGGCTGCCAAGGCGCTGGCGGCGAAAGGCGGCGTGATCGGGATTCAGTTCGGCAGCACGTTTAACAATCCGAAGTACGCGGCATGGGTGCGATCGAAACAGGCTGCCGCGCCGAAGCCGGGTGGCCCGCCGCGCGCTCCCGCGCTCACCTTGGCGGAAGTGGACAAAGAAGTGGCGCGCGGATTGCCGTTCGTGTTCAAGGGCGTGATCCCGGATGAATATTGGATGGGCACGGATCAACTTGCGCGCGTCATCGACTACGGCGTGCGCCTGGTGGGCGAAGACCACATCGCACTCGGCTCGGATTTTGACGGCGGTCCGCCCCTGCCGCGCCAGATCCACGACGTGAGCGATTACCCCGAGATGGCGAAAGCGATGCGGCAACTCGGGTATTCAGACGAGCGGATTGAGAAGATCGCGGGCGGAAACTGGCTGCGCGTGATCCGGCAAGTGACGGAAGGCCGCTGATGCGTCCGCTGCCATTCTTTCTGCTTTGCGCGGCGCCGGCCGCGGTTGCGTTCTCCCAGCAGCAGATGGACATCGCGCCGGTGGCCGAACAGCACGTCATGGTCCCCATGCGCGACGGAACGAAGCTTTCCGTCTATCTGTTCCTGCCGCCTGGAAAAGGGCCTTGGCCCGTGTTGTACGAACAGCGCTATTCGAATGTCACCGTCCCCTCCAGCCGCAAGAACTACGCCGCGCTGGCGATGAAGGGATATGTGGTGGCGGCCGAAAACTTTCGCGGCGCGCAGCAATCCGAGGGCGTCTACACCGGCTACCGCGCCTTGGGCTGGGGCGAGCAGCAGGACGGCTACGACACCGTCGAGTGGCTCGCCCGGCAGCCTTGGTCGAACGGGAAAATCGGAACATTTGGCGGCTCACAGGCGGGGTATGCGCAGAATTTTCTGGCCGTGACACAGCCTCCGCACTTGGTTGCCCAGTACATGACGGACACGGGACAGAGCCTGTTCCACCTGGGCTATCGCAGAGGCGGAACCACAAGAAGAATGGCCTTCGACGAGGCGCGGAATCCGCGCGATGCCGTGAATCTGAACCTGATGATGTTCCGCCATCCCGTGTATGACGATTACTGGCGGCTCGAAGACACCACGCTGCATTTCGACAAGATGAATGTTCCCTGCTTCACGCTGGGAAGCTGGTATGACTTCATGAACGTTGGCTCCATCGAAAGCTATGCCGGGCGCCGGCATCATGGTGGACCTCAATCACGCGGCCGGCAGCATCTATTGATCGGCCCCTGGCTGCACGGTTCCAGTTATCGCCACACCGGTCCGGTGGGGGATCTGGTGTATCCGGCCAATTCGATCTTCCCCGTGTGGGAACACATGGGCCGCTGGTTTGATCACTACTTGAAGGGAATCGACAACGGCGTGGAGCGCGAACCCGTAGTCCGCTACTACGTGATGGGAGCAGTGGGGGAAGGGGAAAACGGCGCTCCGGGCAACGTGTGGCGCGAGGCTGCTGACTGGCCGGCCTCGGCGCGCGAGACAGCCTATTACTTCGAAGCGCCTTCCTCCGGCACGGCGGGGACGCTATCGGCGAGCAAACCCAAAGGACCCGTAGCCACCACGTATCACAGCGACCCGGCGCATCCGGCGCCCATTCCCGGACGCGCCTTTCCGGGCGCGCGAGACGCGCGGGCATTCGAGAACTATCCGGACGTGCGAACCTTCACAACCGGCGTCCTACGGAAACCCGTGGAATGGACCGGCAAAGTGCGGGCCGAACTCTATGTTTCCGCCACCGTCCCCGATGCGGACTTCATTGTGCGCGTGACCGACGTGTATCCCGACGGGCGGTCCATTCTGATCATCGACGGAGTCCGCCGCGCGCGTTTTCGCGATTCCTGGGAGCGCGAGGTGTTCATGAAGCCGGGCGAAGTCTACAAGGTCGCTTTTGACGTGGGCTACCTGAGCCAGATCTTCAACCGCGGGCATCGCATCCGCATCAGCGTGGGGAGCACCGGAGCGCCGTTCTATGACCCGAATCCGCAAACCGGCGACCCACTGACGTACGAACGCCCCGCGAAAATGCTGGCGGGTACGATGACGCTGCATCATCAGGGGCCGCATGCCTCGCGCATCCTTGCTCCCGTGCACACGGGCAGGTGAGGGTGGCTACTTCAGCGCGAGAAACTTCACGCACATCGGCGCGGGCACTTCCACCGTCTGTCCCGTGGGCGTGAGCCGTCCGGTCTTCTTGTCGATGCGGAACACGACAATGTTGTTGCTGTCCTGGTTCTCGGCAAGCAGAAACGACCCCGTGGGGTCGATGCCGAAATTGCGCGGAACTTTGCCCTGCGTGGACACATTCTCAATCAGCGTCAACTTGCCGTTGGGCGCGATGGAGAAGACCGCGATGGTGTCATGCACGCGATTCGATCCGTAGAGGAATTTACCCGAAGGATGCACCTGTACTTCCGCCGTGGAGAGGGCATCCGTTACTTTCACGCCCTCGGGAAGCGTCGAGACGGTCTGAATTTCCTTCAGCACCCCGGCCTTGGCATCGTAATCGAACGCCGTCACCGTACAGGAGATTTCGTTGATCACATAGCCGTACTTGCCGTTGGGATGAAAAGCGAAATGCCGCGGGCCGGAACGCGGGGCCACCTTGGTGAACGGCGGATTGTTAGGCGTGATGGTCCCGGCGGCGGCATCGAACCGGTAAACCAGCAGTTCATCCAAACCGAGATCGGCGGCAATGGCAAACCGGTTGTCGGGCGATGGATTGAAGGAGTGGGCGTGCGGTCCGCCTTGCCTCTTGGCATCGGCCACCGTGCCGGTGTGCTGCGCGAAAGACACTGATTCCCGAAGCCTGCCGTCGGGCTCAATGGGCAGCACGGCGACGCTCCCGCTACCGTAGTTTGCGACGAGTACGGCTTTGCCCGTGCGATCCACCCGCACGTAGCATGGCCCATCGCCCTTCGAGGACACGGTGTTCAGCAGAGTCAGCTTGCCGGTCTTGGCGTCAATCTGAAAGGCGCTCACGGCGCCGCCCTTCGCTTCGGCAACAGCATAGAGAAAACGCCGGTTGGGGTGCAGCGCGATAAACGAGGCACGCCTTGCCTCCGCCGCCAGCCCGAGAGGCTCCAGTTTCCCGCTCTTCGAATCGAAGCGAAACGCGTAGATCCCTTTGCTGTTCCGGCCCGCTGTGCCGACGTAGGCAATGTAGTCGGCTCCCGGGGCGGTAAACGGCGCCGCCAGCGCGGCGAAGCAGGCGAGGGCCAAAACGGATCGCAAAGAAGTGAGCATGACCTTATGAGATCGCAGGATGGCCTGCCGGCGCAAATCGGAGTCTTCCCGGCGGCCTTCAGCAACGGCCGGTTGTTACACTGAAAGCTCACACATTATGAGAAAACCGCTCATGGCCGGCAATTGGAAAATGTACAAGACCGCCGGCGAAACAACCGCGTTCTTCGAGAAATTTCTTCCCCTGGTGGCCTCATCCACGCATTGCGATATCGTCATCGCCGCTCCGTTCGTGAATCTGCCCGCCGCCGTCGCCGCCGCGGCGGGGAGCCGCGTCGAGGCAGGGGCGCAGAACCTGTTCTGGGCGAAAGAAGGCGCTTACACCGGCGAGGTTTCAGGCCCCATGCTTTCGGCGATCGGCTGCAGCTGGGTCATCATCGGACACAGCGAACGGCGTCAGTATTTCGGCGAGACCGACGAGACCGTCCTCAAGCGGACCAAAGCCGCGCTCGAACATGGCCTCAAGCCCATCGTATGCGCCGGCGAGCGGTTGGAAGAGCGGGAGTCCGGCAACACGGACAAGGTTCTCCAGACGCAGTTCGAGGGCGGCATCGCCGGTTTGAGCGAAGCCGAGTTTGCCAGGGTGACCATCGCCTACGAACCGGTTTGGGCGATTGGAACCGGAAAAACAGCAACGCCCGATATGGCCGCCGATGCCCATCGGTTTCTACGAGGCCTGGTATCAGCCAGGTATGGCGCCGAAGCCGCATCGGGAACGCGTATCCTGTACGGGGGCAGCGTGAAGCCGGACAATGTGAGGGGGCTGATGGCGCAGCCGGAAATCGACGGCGCGCTGGTGGGGGGCGCAAGTCTGGATGCCGCTTCCTTTGCCACCATCGTCAACTTCTAAGCACTGACCGTGCGGCATCGCGCCTTGAGCGCGGCGGCTGCGCGGTGATGATTCCAGGGACCGTTGACGAATTGTCCCTGGCGAGCACTAACCGTGCGGCATCGCCTCCTCATCCCTTCGCTTTCGGATGAGCACGGTCATACACCGCCATCAAATCCTGCAACGACACCTGGGTGTACTTTTGAGTGGTGGAAAGCTGCGCGTGGCCCAGCAGTTCCTGTATCGCGCGCAGGTCGGCGCCATCCCGCAGCAGGTGGGTGGCGAAGGCGTGACGGAAACTGTGCGGATGCAGCGACGGATCGCCGGTGAGCGCCGTGGCGTAAAGCTTCACGATATACCGCACCGCCCGGTCGCTGAGCCGCTTGCCTTTCGAATTGAGAAAGACAGCGGTCACGCCCGGCGCCGGATCGCGCTGGGCAAGATAAGCCTCGAGCGATGCGCTCGCTTTCTTGCCGAACGGGACCTGTCTCTCTTTGTTCCCTTTGCCGCGCACGCGCACCCAGCGGTCTGCAAAATCGAAATCGGAAAGCTCCAGTCCCACGAGTTCACTCACTCGCAGGCCGCAGCCGTACATCAGCTCGAATAACGCGGCGTCCCGTTTCGTCTGCGGGCGCTCGAGCGCGTCCGCCGCCACCTGGTCAATCAGCGCGTTGGTCTGCTCTTCGGTGGGAACCTTGGGCAAAGTCTTCGGCGCTTTCGGTGTGCGGATGAGCTTCGCGGGGTTCAATTTCACAATGCCCTGCCGGTGGAGGAAGCGGAACAGCGACCGGACCGCGGCCATCTTGCGGCGCAGAGTCACGGCAGCCAGCTTCTGGTGATAGAGATGCCCCAGCCATTCGCGAACGGCGAGCGCATCCATCGATTCCACCAGTGGCTCCTCGGCTTGGGCAAAGTAGCGGCACAACTGCTCAAGGTCAGATCCGTAGTTCTTGAGCGTGTGAATGGATACGTTCGTCCGCTTGAGATTCTCGAGGAATAGCGCCGCCGCTTCAGACAACAACACTGAGGTGCTCCTCCAACTTCTCCAAGGCGATGCGGCACACTTCCGCGTGGCGGGCCTTCTTGTCGTGCCGCAAGCGGCGAAGGGATTCTTCGTCCAGTTTAGGCAGCAGGTCGAACGTGATGTTGGCGGGCTGATAGCCGCGCGGCTCGGCGTGGGAAATGTAGTGGCACAGCGAACCGAGAGCGGTTTCCCGCGGCATCGGGCGCGGCGATTCTTCGCGCGCGGCGGCCGCGGCCCAGCGCCCTGCGAGCAACCCGGTGGCGATGGATTCGACATAGCCTTCCACGCCCGAAATCTGGCCGGCGAAGAAGATGCGCGGCTCGGCGCGCAAACGTAAGGTGGAATCAAGCAGGGCGGGGGCGTTGATGTAGGTGTTGCGGTGGATCTGGCCGTAGCGCAGGAATTCGGCGTTCTCTAGTCCGGGAATCAGCCGGAAGACCCTCTTTTGATCGGGATATTTCAGATAGTTCTGAAATCCCACCAGGTTGTAGCTGGAGGCGCGCTGCGTCTCCTGCCGCAATTGCGCCACGGCGTACGGCCGCTTCCCCGTGCGCGGGTCAATCAGCCCTACGGGCTTCATGGGTCCGAACCTCAGCGTGTCCGGCCCGCGCCGCGCGATCTCTTCCACCGGCAGACAAGCCTCGAAATACGGGATGTCCTCGGAGATGTGCGGCGTATGGCGCTGCGCCTCGAGCAGAGCTTCCACGAAGGTCTCATACTGTTGCTTGTCCATCGGGCAGTTGAGGTAATCATCAGTGGAATCGATGGACTTGCCATAGCGCGATGCGCGAAACGCGATGGAATAGTCGATGGTCTCCGCATCCACGATGGGGCTGATGCTGTCGTAAAAATAGAGATGCCCGGTTCCGGTGAGACGGGCGATTTCGGCGGCGAGCGAGTCCGAAGTGAGCGGGCCGGAGGCGATGATGACGATGCCGCTTTGCGGAAGGGAACGTACTTCCTCGCGGCGAATCTCCACGCCCGGCAGCGAGGCAACACATCGAGTGACTTCTTCGCCGAATACCTCGCGGTCCACCGTGAGCGCCTGCCCCCCGGGGACGCGCGCGGCTTGCGCGGCCTGAAGCAGCGCCGAGCCCATGCGCCGCAGTTCCTCCTTCAGCAGCCAGGGAGCCGTATGCAGCGATTCGCTTTTTAGAGAATTACTGCACACCAGCTCCGCCAGGCGGTCCGTCTTATGCGCGGGCGTGGTTTGGATGGGGCGCATTTCGTAGAGGACGGCGGGAACGCCGGCGCGAGCCGCCTGGCAGGCGGCTTCGGAACCCGCGAGTCCACCGCCGATGATGTGAACGGGAGCGATAGCCAAACCACAATTATTTCAGGGTTCGACGAAACTCGTAAAATCCCCACACGCGCGTCCGCGTGGCGACTTCCCTGTAGAGAGTCCAGCCGTTGCGCAGCAGAAAGCGGATGGATCGTTCATTACGCACCGGCGCGTGGACCACGGTTGCCATGAGCCACGGCGCTCCGCTTTGAATCAGTGCATCGAGCAGCGCCTGGCCAATGCCGCGGTTCTGCCATTCCGGCACAACGCCGATCTGCTCGATCAGCAAAGGAAACTCTCCGTTTCGCTCGAACAGATCGCGGTTCGCTCCGGCAGGCATTTGCGCCAGCGCTTGCGGCGTCATCGTGGTGACAAAGCCGACGCATTGTTCGCCCTCCCGGGCGAGGAAACAGAACGGGGATTCGCGAATCGTCTTGCGGTAATCTTCCTCCGAGCCTACGTAGAGAAAGAAGCCGCTTCTCTTCGCAGCCTCCGGTTCGCGGCTCTGGAGTTGGAGCCACTTGGCGATTTGGTGTAAGTGGAGCGCGTCCTGCTCTGTCGCGGCCGTGATGACCGGCATTTGAGCCTTATTGTAGCCCCGGGGCGTTTGAGAGACTTCAAGGGAACGCCGGCGAGGCCAGATCGATATAGGTTTTCTGGACTCCGGAAATGTCGTGACAATGTCTGGCAATCATGTTAAGCTGAATCCGGATGGAGGAGTAGTTCATGCCGCCCGCCGAAACCCGCAACGAAAAACTCGATCTACGTTTGACGCCTTCTGCAAAGCGCGCTTTGCAGGTCGCGGCCGCTGTCGCTCATCGCTCGGTTAGTGAGTTCGTTCTCGAGAGCGCTCTGGCGCGCGCCGAGGAAACCTTGCCCGGCCGGCAGCGGTTCGGACTCGACGCGAATCAGTGGGCGAAGTTTCAAGCGGCGCTCGACGCGCCGCCGAAGCCCGCGCCGCGGTTGAGGAAACTCCTCACTACCCCTAGTGTGTTTGAACGGTAGTGGTATTGGGCGAATGACTTCACCATTTCGGATCGAGAAGCTTCAGCGCAGCCACCCTGTGGATAGGTTCGACTGCGGGCGTGAGGCGCTGAATCGTTTTCTGATCCGCTACGCGCTTCAGAGCCGGCAGGGCGGCGCTTCGCAAACCTATGTCGCCCTCGCCGGCGAGGAGGTTGTTGGCTACCACACGCTGGCTGTCGGCCAGATTGAGTACAACGATGCCTCGGAGCGCTTGAAGAAGGGGTTGGCACATCATCCCGTTCCGGTCA
The DNA here is from genome assembly GCA_020847895.1 of Bryobacterales bacterium. Taxonomy (GTDB): domain Bacteria; phylum Acidobacteriota; class Terriglobia; order Bryobacterales; family Bryobacteraceae; genus CADEFT01. The sequence goes on along the minus strand of JADLBG010000287.1, from coordinate 9,329 downwards.
TGCTGCTGGCCCGGTTGGCGATCGCCACTGCGTGGCAAGGTAAAGGACTTGGTTCCGGTCTTCTGAAAGACGCGATGCTGCGCACATTGGCTGCCGCGGATATTGCCGGAATTCGGGCCTTCGTTGTCCACGCGAAGGATGAGGAAGCGAAGGCTTTCTATGAGCATTTCGATTTTGTGGCATCGCCGAGCGATCCATTCCACCTGTTCCGTCTACTCAAAGACATTCGTGGACTGTCAACACCGTGAATACCTGGCGGGCGCAGGCATCGTTCTTGAGAGAACCCGTCAGACCTGCGTCACCGCCCAGGCGCCGCCGACGGTCGCCAGATTCGCGTTCTGCTGGTTGATGTGCAGGGCGTACGCCGGAGTGCCGGGCGCGAGGCCGGGCGGCGCCCAATGTTGGGACCAGTAATACTCCCACGTAATCGCGGTCGCCGGCCGTCCTCCGGGTCCCATCTGCGCGTTGGCCCACGCGGGGAGGCCCTGTAGGGCCTGCGCGCAGTTGCCGCACGGACTGTGAGTGCAGTAGAACTGCACGGTCATGGCCAGTCCTTTCAGCTTCGGAAGCAGCCATGCCGCCATGTTGCCGAGAACAATCGTTTCGGCATGATTTCCGTTGAGGTGGCCGTTCGCGGGGCCGCAAACGGGTGACGGCATCCCGTCGGCGGTCATAATGACAATCGCCGAGGCAGCCATATTGTAGGTCGGCGGGTCGAGGTATCCGAGCACCGCGTTGCGGAGAATGGAATCGAGAGGCATGGTCTAAAATCTCCCAGCTTTCGAACGAAATATGTCTAATTGTTACAAATCCTGAAATGTTTCGCCGCGGGCGGAAAGGGCCTGGAGCGCCCCGTATAGCCCGAAACCCGGAGGGAGCAGTGTGAGATATTGGGGGATCTATGGATTTAGGCATCAAAGGAAAAGTTGCGCTGGTGGCCGCGGCCAGCCAGGGATTAGGACGTGGATCAGCGGCCGCATTGGCGGCGGAAGGGGCACGCGTGGCGATCCTCAGCCGCCGCCCGGAGCAGTTGCAACTCACCGCGGACGGCATCGGAGCCGCGCTGGCGGCGCCGTGCGATTTGTCGCGCGCCGAGGACATTGCCGCCGCCGTGGAAAAAGTGCGGGCCGAACTCGGCCCCGTGGAAATCCTGGTGAATAATTGTGGCGGACCCCCCGCGGGCGCGTTCGATTCCATCACCGAAGAGCAGTGGATGGCCTCGTTCCAGCAGGTGTTCCTCAGCGCGCTGCGCCTGACCCGTGCGGTGCTGCCGGGCATGCGCGCGAAGAAATGGGGCCGGATTGTGAACATTGTCTCGAGTTCGGTGGAACAACCCATTCCCGGGCTCATCATTTCCAACGCTTTTCGTCCGGCGCTCGCCGGATGGGCGAAGACGCTGGCTGCCGAGGTGGCGAGCGACAACATTCTGGTGTGTTGCGCCGCTCCGGGACGCATCCTGACGGCCCGCACGGCCACACTCGACCAGGCCGCCGTCGAGAAGACGGGCCGCACGCTCGAAGAGATCCGGAAAGAGCGCGTGGCGGCGGTTCCCCTCAGGCGGTATGGAACGGTGGAAGAGTTCGGCACCGTGGTCGCATTTCTCGCCTCGGAACGGGCCTCCTATGTCACCGGGTCGGTCATCCGCATCGACGGAGGAGCAGTGTCGGGCATATGAAATTGATGAGCTTTTCCTACCAGGGCGGCCGCCACGCAGGCGTGGTGGACGGCGGCCGGATATTTCCTGTCGAGTGGATCAATGCCCGCCACGGGACACACTATCCGGATGGTGTACTCGAGTTGATCGAAGCCGGCATCCAGGCGATGCCGGTGGCCGGAGTGGAAGCGCTGCCGCTCAGCGAGGTGAGTCCCGCGTTGCCCTATGACCACCCGCCCAAGATCTGGTGCATCGGCCTCAACTACCTCTCTCACGCCGAAGACATCCAAGCCGTGCAACCGGAAGAACCCGGCAGTTTCATGAAGCCGGCCAGTTGCCTGTTCCCGCCGGGCGGCGATATCGTGCTGCCGCCGCCGGAGATCTCCGCTGACGTCGACGCGGAAGGAGAGTTGGGGGTCGTCATCGGCAGGACGTGCCGCTTCGTCCCCGCCGGGCATGTGCGGGATGTGATTTACGGTTACACCGTTACGCTCGACCTGACGGCGCTCGACATACTCCGCAAGAATACCCGTTACCTCACGCGGTCCAAGAGCATCGATACGTTCTTCAGTTTCGGGCCGGTCATTGTCACCGCGGACGAAATCGGCGATGTCGACGGCCTCGAGGTGATCACGGAACATAACGGCGGCGTATGTTCGCGCGACTTCGTCCGGCACATGCGGACAAAGCCGCTCGAACTGGTGCGGTTTCATAGCGATTTCATGACTCTGCATCCGGGCGATCTCATCAGCACGGGTTGCCCGAAAGGAGCGCGCATCAAGGCGGGCGATCGCGTCGGCGGGCGAATCGAGGGGGTTGGGCACATCGCCGCGCGCGTGACACAAGGAGTCCGGAAGCCGGTGTTTTGATCGCTCAGACTTGTGGACGACTCGACTGGAATATCAGAATTTGCTATAGTTTAGTCTGAGGAAATTTATTAATGGCGAATAAGCCCGCCTATGCCCAGGGCGCCCAAGTGGAACATCCTAAGTTCGGTCTTGGCAGCGTGACTTTCTGTTCGGAAGAACAAATTGCCATCAAGTTTGATGAGCATGGAGAAAAGAAGTTCGTGCTTCATATTGTTCTTCCTAATCTCAAGAAAAGCGACCGCCAACCGCCCGCGGAAAAGAGGCGCGCGAGCAAGAAGAAAGCTGCGCCGGCAGCTACTTAACTCTGGCTCGACTGCGGAAACCGGGCGCGTTGACGAGACGCGAAGCAGCGTCGTGTCCCGATGCGGAGATGTACGGCGGGGCGGGGGGATGCTTTGACCGCTGATTTTTGCCTGAAGCGGCGGTTCGAGTCCCGTTCGTTCTGGTAAACTGGGGATTCCCACCATGAGATTCGGCGTTGTCGTCTTTCCGGGCAGCAATTGCGATCATGATGCCTGGTACTCTGTCACCCACAATCTCGGCCAGCAGGCCGAATTTCTGTGGCACGATTCCGAGCGCCTTGGCGATGTGGACGCGGTGATCCTTCCCGGCGGCTTTTCCTACGGGGACTACCTGCGCTGCGGAGCCATTGCAAAGTTTTCTCCCATCATGAAGGCCGTGCGCAAATTTGCCGCTGACGGCGGCCTGGTCGCCGGCATCTGCAACGGATTCCAGATCCTGACGGAATGCGGATTGCTCCCCGGAGCGCTCATCCGCAATCGCGGGCTCAAGTTCATCTGCGCGCCCGTCGGGTTGCGGCTGGAATCCACCAATTCGCCCTTTACCTGTTCGGGCAAGGAAGGGCAGATCCTTACCATTCCGATTGCCCACGGCGAGGGGTGCTACACCGCGGACGAGCGGATCCTCGATGAGTTGGAGGCGGAGGACCGGGTGCTCTTCCGCTACACGAACAATCCGAACGGCTCGGCGCGCGATATCGCCGGAATCTGCAACGCCGCGCGCAATGTGCTCGGAATGATGCCCCATCCGGAACGCGCCACCGATCCGCTGATGGGTTCCACCGACGGCCTGGTAGTTCTGCAATCCATGGCCGCCTCTCTCACGGTACATTCCCGATGAGCGCCATCACCGCCGATGTCCTCGCACGCCACAATATCACCCCGGACGAATATCAGACCATCCTGAAATTGCTGGATCGCGAGCCCACCTTCACCGAACTGGGCATCTTCAGTGTCATGTGGAGCGAGCACTGCTCCTACAAAAGTTCCCGCATTCACCTGAAGAAATTCCCGACCAGGAGCAAACTGGTGGTGCAGGGCCCCGGAGAGAATGCGGGAATCATCGACATCGGGCAAGGCTATGCGATTGCCTTCAAGATCGAATCCCACAACCACCCGAGCTTCATCGAGCCGTTCCAGGGAGCCGCAACTGGAGTCGGCGGCATTCTGCGCGACATCTTCACCATGGGGGCGAGACCCATTGCCGTGATGGACGCGCTGCGCTTCGGTCCGCTCGACGACCCCCAGACGGGCGCGCGCAACCGGCGCATTCTCGAAGGCGTCGTCTCCGGCATCGCGCACTACGGCAATTGTTTCGGCGTCCCCACCGTGGGCGGCGAATGCGTGTTTGAAACCTCCTATGCCGGCAACCCTCTGGTGAACGTATTCGCCCTGGGCGTCGTGCGCCACGAGGATATTTTCTATGCCAAGGCGGCAGGCGTCGGCAATCCGGTGATCTACGTGGGCGCCAAGACCGGCAAGGACGGCGTGCACGGCGCCACCATGGCCTCGGCGGAGTTTACGGAAGAGTCCGCCGCCAAGCGCCCGAACGTCCAGGTGGGCGACCCCTTCATGGAAAAACTGCTCCTGGAAGCCTGCATTGAGGCCATGAAGACGGGCGCCGTGGTCGGCATTCAGGATATGGGAGCCGCCGGACTCACTTGCAGCACCTGCGAAATGGGGTCGCGCGGCAACGTCGGCGTCGAAATCGACCTCATGCACGTTCCGCAGCGTGAGAAGGGCATGAGTCCCTACGAAATCATGCTCTCCGAGTCGCAGGAGCGGATGCTGCTGGTGGCCGAAAAGGGACGCGAAGACGAGGTATTCGAGGTGTTTCGCAAATGGGGCCTCGATGCGGCCACCATCGGAGTGGTCATTCCCGAAAACACCTTGCGCGTGAAAGACCATGGCGCGGTGGTGGCGGAAATTCACAATCCGGCGCTCACCGATGCCGCTCCGGTGTATGACCGTCCCCATGATACGGCGCCATACCGCGCGGCGCCCATGCGGGGACCGGCGTTCACAAGCACCGATTTCCTCGCCGACCTCACAACGCTCCTCACTTCGGGCGATCTTTGCTCGAAGCGTTACATCTGGCGGCAGTATGACTACATGGTGCGTACCAACACCACGCTCGGGCCCGGCGCCGACGCCGCCATCGTGCGCATCAAAGAGACCGGGACTTCCATCGCCATGTCGCTCGACGGCAATGGCCGCTACTGTTACCTGTCGCCGCGCGAGGGCGCGAAACTGATTGTGGCCGAATGCTGCCGCAACCTTTCCACCGTTGGCGCGCTGCCTGTGGCCGCCACCAACAACCTCAATTTCGGCAATCCGGAGCGCCCGGAAATCATGGCGCAACTCGTCGAAGCCATCGAGGGGATGGCCGAGGCGTGCGCATTCTTTGAAACCCCCATCACCGGCGGCAATGTCAGCCTCTACAACGAAACGCGCGCCGGCGGCGAGTTGGTGGCCATCTTCCCCACTCCCGTCGCTGGAATCGTAGGGCTGCTGCCCACACAGGCGCCCGTCACCATGCCGTTCAAGATGGCGGACCGCGACGTGGTGCTGCTCGGCGGCATAGGCTTCTGCGACGACGCGCAGTTCGGCGGCACGCAGTACGCCAAACAGGTTCTGGACGATCTGTGGGGTATGCCGCCGGCGATCGACCTTGAATACGAAAAACGGGTCCAGGCCGCCATCCGCCGGATCATCGCGGAGGGCCTCGCCGAATCCTCACACGATTTGAGCGACGGCGGCCTCGCCGTGGCATTGGCCGAATGTTGTTTCTCCCCCGGCAACATCGGTGCTTCGATTATGCTCGATTCGGGGCTCCGTCCCGAACATTTGCTTTTCCACGAAGGTCCTTCGCGGATTCTCCTCTCCACCGCCGATGCGGTGAGAGTAGGCGAGATCGCGGCCGGGTTCGGTGTGGAGTGCCCGGTTATCGGAAAGACCGTGGAAGGCAGGCTGTCGATCCGCAATCGCGATATACTGCTCCTCGACAGCCCGGTGGAAACGCTCAACCAACAATGGGAGGAAGCCTTGGAGAGCCTGCTCCAGGGTGTGGCATGACATGTTTGACCAGTGGCATGAAGAGTGCGGCGTATTCGCGGTTTACGGTCATCCGGAAGCGACGAACGTAGCCAACCTGGGAATCTTCGCCTTGCAGCATCGCGGGCAGGAAAGCGCCGGCATCGCCTCGGCGGACGGCACGGACGTGTATTGCTTCAAGGCAATGGGACATGTCGCCGATATCTTCACCCCCGGCGTGGTCAGCACGCTGCCGGGCGATAAGGCTATCGGCCACACCCGCTATTCCACAACCGGAGACAGCGGTGAACTGAACGCCCAGCCCTTCTGCGTGGGGACCAACAAAGGGCGGCTCGCGCTGGCGCACAACGGCAACATCACCAACGGGATGGACATTCGCCAGGCGCTCGAGGAGGAAGGCGCCATCTTCAGCGCCTCCAGCGATACGGAAGTGGTCCTCCACCTCATCTCCCGCTCGCGGGAGCGAACGGTTCCCGCCGCCCTGCGCGATGCCCTCTTGCAACTGGAGGGCGCATTCTCCCTCGTCCTGCTCACGAAGAACGAACTGATCGTCGCCCGCGATCCGCACGGCTTCCGCCCGATGGCGATGGGTTACATGGAGATCCCCGGCCACAAGATGTGCTACGTGTTCGCCTCGGAAACCTGCGCCTTCGACCTCATTGGAGCGGTGTACCTTTCCGATGTCGAGCCCGGCGAGATGGTGATTGTGAACGCGGACGGCGTCACCCGCGAGCGGTTTGCGCCCCGCCGGCCGAAGGCGCAATGCGTCTTCGAGCACGTTTACTTCTCCCGCCCCGATTCCATTGTTTTCGGCCGCCCCGTGGTCCAATCGCGCGAACTGATGGGCCGCCTGCTGGCCATGCAACACCCGGTGGAAGCGGACGTGGTGGTGCCGGTGCCCGATTCGGGGGTCGCCGCGGCGCTTGGCTATTCGGCGGAATCAGAAATCCCTTTCCGCATGGGCCTCATCCGCAATCACCACGTGGGCCGCACGTTTATCGAGCCTTCCCAGGCGATCCGCGATTTCGGCGTGAAACTGAAGCTGAACCCCGTCCGCCACCTGCTCGAGAACAAGCGCGTCATTCTCGTCGACGATTCTATCGTCCGCGGCACCACTTCGCGCAAGATCGTGCGCATGGTGCGCAGCGCCGGCGCGCGCGAAGTCCATCTCCGCATCTCCTGCCCGCCCACCATTTCCCCCTGCTTCTATGGTGTCGATACGCCCATCAAGAGCGAACTGATCGCCGCCAACCATTCCGTGGACGAGATCCGGCGGTACATCGAAGCCGATTCGCTCGCCTACCTGCCGATTGCCGATCTGCGGGAAGCCGTGCAGGACCACAAGCACGAATATTGCTACGCCTGCTACACCGGGGACTACCCGACGGATTTCGTGAATCTCGAGGAGTTGATCTCGGCGAAGTCGCACCGGTAAGGCGTCCGATTCTCAAAACCCGGCGGCGAGATGCCGCATCCAAGAGATAGGGGCCGCGCATGACATCCCGAGAATTCGACGCACTAGTGGAAAAAGCCATCGCCAAAATCCCGCCGCAGTTCCGTAAGCGGCTGCGGAACGTGGCGTTTCTGGTGGAGCGGGAACCGCCGAAACCGGGGCTCCTTGGGCTCTATCAGGGGCGTCCCCTCCCCTACCGGAGCGTCATGGAGCCGTTTGCCATGCCCGATACCATCACCCTCTACCAGGCCGAGCATGAGCGGATGGCCAGGGACGAGGACCACTTGCGTAAACTGGTGGAAGAGACGGTTTGGCACGAGGTGGCGCACTATTTCGGGATGAACGAACGGGAAGTGCGGAGAGCGGAGAGGCGCAGGGCGAGAACCTCGCTACAATAAAAGAGAGAGACGTATGAATAGCATCAAGACAGTGCTCCTGTTGGGTTTACTGAGCGGCGTATTGCTGGTGGGCGGCCAGGCGATGGGCGGCCGGAACGGGCTGATGATGGGCCTGGTACTGGCCGTGGGAATGAACTTTTTCAGCTACTTCTTCTCGGAGAAGATGGCGCTGATGGCAAGCGGGGCCGTGCGGGTCTCGGAGCTCGAGCACACCGACGTGTACGCTCGGATTGCTCCCATTACCATGCGGTTGACGCAGAAGATGGGGCTGCCGATGCCGAAGCTGTGGCTGATCCCGGAGGGAGCGCCGAACGCGTTCGCCACGGGACGCAATCCCAGCCACTCATCGGTTGCGGTGACCGTGGGTCTGCTGGAACTGATGAACGATCGCGAACTGGAATCGGTCATCGGGCACGAACTCGGTCACGTGTTGCACCGTGACATCCTCATCAGCTCGATTGCGGCCACGCTCGCCGCGGCGATTACCTTCCTCGGGCGGATGGCGTTCTTCTTCGGTGGCCGGCGCGACGAGGAGGACGAGGGCGGCGGCATCGTTGGGGGGCTGGTGATGATGATCGTGGCGCCGATCGCGGCCTTGTTGATTCAGATGGCGATTTCGCGCACGCGGGAATATTCGGCCGACGGAGCCGCGGCGAAATATACAGGCGACCCCACCGCGATGATCGCGGCGCTCCAAAAGCTCGAGATGTGGTCGAAGCGCATTCCCATGGACGTGCCGTCGGCGGCGGCCCACATGTACATCATCAAGCCCTTCAACGGCGAGTCGATGATGCGCCTGTTCTCGACACACCCTTCCACCGAGCAGCGCATCGAGCGGCTGCGGAACCTGACGGCGTAAATAACCTTGACGCACAAGGAAGTGCTGGTCAACCGGAAGGCCGCCGGACGGGTGGCATCCGGGCATCCGTGGATTTTCTCGAGCGATGTTGTGGACCGGGGTGATGCGGCCCCGGGGGATGCCGTGCGCGTAGTGGACCCGGGGGGAAGGCTGCTCGGCACGGCACACTACAGTTCCTCCTCCCTCATCTCTCTCCGCATGCTCTCCCGGCGCGCGCAGGCCGTGGACAGCGCGTTCCTGCTCGACCGCTTGCAGGCGGCTGAAGACCATCGGAGGCTGGTGGTGCGCGGTAGCGACGCCTACCGGGTCGTGTTCGGGGAAGCCGACCAACTGCCCGGACTCGTGGTGGACCGGTACGGCGACTGCCTCGTGATGCAGGCCCTCGACCAGGGCATGGACCGGCAAACGGCAGCCATCGCTGAGTGTCTTGTCGAGATATTCACCCCGCGCGCCGTCGTCGCACGGAACGACGCCTCCGTGCGCTCGCGCGAGGGGCTGCCGCTCGAAACACGGGTTCTCTACGGCCAGGTTCCGGAGGATGTCCGTGTGACGATGAACGGCCTGCGGCTTCAGGTGGACCTCATGGGCGGACAGAAGACCGGAATCTTCCTCGACCAGAGGGAAAACCACCTCGCCGCCGCGCGCTGGGCTCGCGGCAAGGCGCTTGACTGCTTCACCTGTACGGGCGGCTTCGCTCTACACATGGCGGCCCAATGCGAAACCGTGGAGGCTGTGGATTCTTC
>JADLBG010000286.1 GCA_020847895.1 Bryobacterales bacterium | reverse complement strand
TCCTTCTTTCCCTCCGCTTTCACAGTACACGCTTCCTTCCGGATGATCGGATCTAATTGCCGCCTCCGGCGGCGATGATGTCGGCAAACCGTTCAGAAAACTCCGCTTCGCGATGATTGATGACAGGAGGGCTCGGAGGCACTCGGAGACAGGCTTTGCGCATTCGCCAACGTCCGGCGGCGCCGGTATGCGGCCGGAGGACGCGCGGAAGGCCCGCGTGTGTCCGGGGAGATTCTTCTTCCGGTTTGCCGCAACAAATATTCTTATTTTCGAAGAAAAGGCAGGTGATTTATCGTGTTGTTGTGGAAGCGTATCGCGGTGGGCGACAACGAGCGCGTGCTCGTATTCAACCGCAACCGTTTTTTGACGATTCTCGGACCGGGTGAGCATGTGCTGTCGAACTGGCTGCGCTCGCTGCGGGAAGAGCGGTATTCCGTGACTTCGCCGGTGTATGCCGGCGAGTGGGCGGATTACCTGGTGAAGGAACGCCCCGAAATCGTTGCGCGGCATTTCGCGGTTGCCGAAACCGGCGACGCGCAGGCGGCCATTGTTTTCGTGGATGCAAAGCTGTTCCGCGTGATTCCGCCCGGAGCCCGTGTCCTGTTCTGGAAGGGGTTCCGCGAGATCACGGTGGAACTGGTGGATGTCATGGAGAAGCCCGAGGTCGACAAGGACCGTACTCTTGCGCTGATGAAACTGGGGCGTGAATCTCTGGTGATGTTCACCGCCGTTGACGAGAACAAGGCGGGTCTTCTGTACCTGGACAACAAGTTTGTCCGGGTGCTGGAGCCCGGCACGCACGCCTTCTGGAGCGTGCGTGCGCCCCGGGTGGAGGTGATCGACCTGCGGCGTCAGACGCTGGAGGTGATGGGTCAGGAGTTGCTGACCAAGGACAAGGTCACCATTCGCGTGAACATCACGGCGGAGTACAAGGTCAGGGATCCGGTGAAGGCCGGGACGGCCGTGAAGAGCTTCACGGAGACCCTGTATCGCCTGCTGCAGTTGGCGGTTCGCCAGACGCTGGGGAAGCGGACGTTGGACGAGATCCTGGCGGAGAAGGTGGACGTCGAGGAGCGGCAGGCCGCGGAGGCGCGCGAACAGATGGCCGCCATCGGGGTGGAGGTGGGCGCGATCGCTCTGAAGGATATCGTCCTGCCCGGAGAGATCCGCGAGATCCTCAACCAGGTGGTGGCGGCGGAGAAGCAGGCGCATGCCAACCTGATCCGTCGGCGTGAAGAGACGGCGGCCACACGGTCGCTGTTGAACACGGCCAATCTGATGAAGGACAACCCGGTGCTGGTGCGGCTGAAGGAGTTGGAGACGCTGGAGCGGCTGACGGAGAAAGTGGGGCACCTGACGGTGCACGGCGGATTCGAGACGATGCTGACGCGTTTGCTGCCTCCTGGGTAAACGCCGGTGGACCGATGCGGGAGGGCGGCGGATTGACACCCGCCGTCCTGTCGCGCGGTTAGCCTACGTCCAAGCTTGAAGAAGACAGGCCAAGAGGCCCATCCCACCTTGAGCGCACGGTGAGCGCTGGTGCCGGCGTGAGCACGGTGATAGCATACGGCCATGTCAGGCACCACTCGACGACGATTCCTCAAGTCCGCGCCACTGGCGGCTGCCGCGCCGGTTGCTGCTCCAGCCGCTGAGACCGCACCGGCGAAGAAGGCCTATCGCAGGACGAAGTTTTCGCCCGAGGGCGCGCCGCGCAAACTGAGCGAGAACCTCTACCTGTTCGAGGACACCTGTAACGTGTATGTCGTGCGCGACGGCAGCCGGTGCGTGCTGATCGACTTCGGATCCGGCAAGATACTCGATCACCTGCGCGGGCTGGGGATTACGCAGGTGGATTGGATCCTGCACACACACCATCATCGCGACCAGTGCCAGGGCGATTACAAAGCGGTGGAGCGCAAGATTCCGATTGGCGCGCCCGCGCATGAGCGGCACCTGTTCGAGGACGCGGAGAACTTCTGGCGCAACCGTCGCGTGTTCCATCTCTACTACGTCCGCAACGACTTCAACACGATCACGGAGGACATCCCGGTGGCGAAGCCGCTGGCGGACTATTCCACCTTCCGGTGGCAAAAGACGGATTTCTTCATTCTGCCGACGCCAGGGCACACGCTGGGCGCGGTGACATTGATGGCCGCCGTTGACGGGAAGAAGATCGCGTTTTCCGGCGACCTGATGTACGCGCCGGGGAAGATCCAGAATCTCTACGATACGCAGATCAACTACGGCGGAAGTGAAGGGATTGATCTCGGCATCTTCTCGCTTGCCCGGCTGCGCGAGCAGAAGCCGGAGATGGTTTGTCCCTCGCATGGTGAACCACTTGCCGATCCGGATCAAGCCATCGGCGATACGGTTCGCCGGCTGACGGATTACTACCGCTTCCAGACGGGCAGCGCGCCAAGCGAGGAGAACGCGCCCTATGCCGTGAGCCCGCACCTGCTGTGCCATTATCAGACTACGTCATCCTTTTATGCGATTCTCAGCAACAGCGGGAAGGCGATGTTCATCGACTACGGCGCGGCCAGCGGCACGCACTTTGGCGTCTTCGAGCGCGCCACGGCCGTTACGGACCGCATCCGGTTCGTGGAGCACAGCATCGACCACCTGAAGCGCCACTACGGAGTGAAGCAGGTGGAGGTGGCGATGCCCAGCCACATGCACGATGACCACATGAACGGGTTTCCGCATCTCATCCGCCATCACGGCGCCAGGATCTGGTGTTACGAGAACATGGTGGACATCTTCGAGAATCCGCGGGGGCACAATCTCGGCTGCATTCTCGGCGAGCCATTCAAGGTGGACCGGGCGTTCCGGCACGGCGAGCGATTCAAATGGGAGGAGTACGAATTCGAGATCACGCATTCACCGGGGCACACGGAATACCAGATGGCGCTGTTCGTCACCATTGACGGCAACAAGGTGGCGTTCACCGGAGACGCGTTTTTCCCCAACCCGCGCAACGACGGCACGCTGCGCCACAACATCATCTTCCGCAACCACGTGGAGAACGACAGCCACCTCAAGTCCATCCGCAACCTGAT
>JADLBG010000285.1 GCA_020847895.1 Bryobacterales bacterium | reverse complement strand
TCAGCGGCACAATCTGGGGGTCGCCGGTGAGGGTAAGAAAATGCAGCGTGCGGCGGATGGAATCGCCGATGGTGAAGTTGATGCCGAACTCGCGCGGGTCGAGAAACCAGAAGCCTGCCACGCCGTAGGCAAAGGCTACCCCCACGGCAATCGCCAGGCGAAGCAATCCGAAGCGAATATCCGGCGTGCTGCTTAAGACGGTGAACTCTTTGCGCGTCAGCAGCAGGATAGCCGCCAGGGCCAGTGACATCGCCGCCTCTTCGTAATCCAGACCTTTGGCGAGATGAAAGATGATGGATGCGGCGGCCAGCAACAGCACCGCCTGGTAGGCGCGCTTCTTGCGCTTGTACAAATTGACGGAGGAGGTGACGAGGGCAAATCCAATGAGGAGGGTGAGGAAGCGCGAGAAGTGAACCACTTCGATGGAGAAGATTTGAGCGAGCAAGGCTGCCCGCTGCGGCAGAGTGGGGGTGATGACGGAATAGAGATTCACCAGGCCGCTGGCCAGGGTGATGGCGGACACGAACCATACAAGGGCGTGTTTCCGGCGTATGCTAGCCAGCGCGCGCCGCCATCTCAGCGATTCACTGGAAGGTTGGAGCATCATGGCGGGCTGTCTCTCCGATCGCCTTCAGCAACACGCCAACCAAACATTCGGGCGTTCCTCTTAATTTTAGCGGCTTTGCAGGAGCATCCGCCGGGCCGGATACCAGGGAAGGTCGACAATCTACTGCCAGCCGCCACCCAGAGCCTTATACAGTTGAACGACGCTCAGTAACTCGCCAAGCCTGATCTGCGCCAGTGTCAATTGCGCCTGGAACCGGCTGCGGTCGGCATCGAGCGCGTTCAGGAGTGTGTCCACGCCGCCGCGATAGCGCAGGTAAGCGAGGCGCGTGCGGTCCTCAAGCGCGGCCAGCAGAAGTTCCTGCCGCTCGCGGCTCTCCCGCAATTTCTGGCGGGCAATCAGAGCGTTCGAGACTTCCGCAAAGGCGGTCTGAATCACCTTGTCGTATTCGGCCAAGGCGCTGGCGCGCAGAGCCTCCGCCAGTTTCACATTGGACCGGATGCGGCCGGCGGTGAAAATGGGGGCCGTGAGCTGCGGGGTGAAGTTCCAAACCGAGTTGGGGGGGCCGAACAGGTCTGAGAGTTGGGTGCTCTGCCCGCCCAGGAATCCGGTGAGGCTGATCTGGGGGAAGTAGGCGGCCCTCGCAACGCCGATCCGAGCATTGGCGGCGATCAGATTCTGCTCCGCGGCACGGATGTCCGGCCGCCGCTCGAGCAATGCCGAGGGCAGACCCGGGGGAACGCCAGGCGGTAGCATCTGTTCTGTAAGGATACGGCCGCGAGTCACCTCGCCTGGGTTCTTCCCGAGCAGCAGGCTGATCTGGTTTTCAGTCTGCGCAATCCGCTGTTCGGTTGCGGGGATGGCCTCAGCGGCGGTATGGACCAGTTCCTCCGCCTGGCGCAGATCGAGAAGGGTCGCCAGGCCGTGGCTCTGGCGCAGGTTAACAAGATTCAGCGATTCCCGGCGCGTGGCGAGGGTGCGCCTGGAAATCTCCAGTTCGGCGTCCAACTCGCAGAGTTGGAAATAGGCGGTGGCGACATCGCTCACCAACGTGGTCATCACCGCTTTGCGATTCTCTTCCGCGCTCAACAGGTTCGCCCGCGCGGCTTCGGTGGCGCGCCGCAAACGCCCCCAGATGTCCACCTCGAAGGAGAGCAGGTTGAGCGTGGCCCCGCCGAACCCGCGATCCTGGTGGGGCACGAAGCCAGGCGAGAGATACATCGACCCGTTGCGGGAAACCCGGTTGGCGGTGATATTGGCGTTGGCGGACAAATTCGGGTATTGGTTGGCGCGCACAAAGCCCAGGTTGGAGCGGGCAGCCTCGACGCGAGCGACGGCATTGCGAAGGTCGTAATTCTGCGCCAGCGCCGTGCGGATCAACTCGCGCAGGCTCGGGTCCGTGAAGATTTCCCACCACTTCAGATCGGCCAGCGAGGCCGACTCGGGCGGCGACAATGTGCCGCGGAAGGAATCCGGCGCCGCCACCGCCGGCCGGCGGTAGTTCGGCCCCATGGCGCAACCGGTGAGCCCTGCCGCGGCCAGGAAGACGAGGGCGGCCGGCGCACGGCAGAAGCTCCTAAGCGGCACGGGACGTCCTCCCCGCTCCCGAAGCTCTCTCCACCAGATAGAATATGGCGGGAATGAGGAAAACACCCAGGGAACTGGCGGCCAGCATGCCTCCAATGACGGTGGTGCCCATGATCTGACGAGCGATGGATCCGGCGCCGGCCGCGGTCCACAGCGGGATGCAGCCGAAGATGAACGCGAACGACGTCATGAGGATTGGCCGGAGACGAAGTCTGGCTCCCTCGATCGCGGCGTCGACCAGAGGCTTGCCGCTTTCATAGGCTTCCTTGGCGAACTCCACGATGAGAATCGCGTTCTTGGCCGATAGCCCAATCAGCATCACCATGCCGATCTGTGAATACACATCATTCTCGATGGCCACCGTGTAGGCGGGCGATATAGCCAGGAGTACGGTCCGGCGCAGCCACAGAATAAAAAAGGCGCCGAATACGCTTACTGGCGTACTCAGCAGGACGCTGAAGGGCAGCGACCAACTCTCGTACAAAGCCGCCAGGATCAGGAACACGAACAGCAGCGAAAGCGAGAAGATCACCCAAGCCTGGACGCCTTCCTGCGCCTTCTTTTCCTGGAAAGACATGCCCATGTAGTCGAAGCCCATTTCCCGCGGCATGGTTTGGGCGAAGACTTCCTCGAGCGCGGCTCTGGCCTGGTTGGAACTGTAGCCGGGCGCGGCGCTGCCGTTGATCTGCGCGCTACGGTAGAGGTTATAGCGCATGGTGAATTCGGGCCCCAACCGTGGCTCGATATTGGCGAGCGAGGAAACCGGCACCATCTCGCCGCCGCTGTTGCGCACGTAGAACAGACCGAGATTCCCGGCGTGGCGGCGGTAGTCGCCGTCGGCCTGGACGTATACCTGCCATTGCCGGCCGAAGCGATTGAAGTAATTGACGAACAGGCCGCCCATGAACGTCTGAATGGTCCTGTAGACATCGTTGAGGGCCACGGCCTGCTTTATGACTTTGCCGCGATCCACATTCACGAAAAGTTGGGGCACGCCCGCCAGGAAGGTGGAGTTCAGGCCGGCTATCTCGGGGCGTTTGCGGGCCGCGGTCATGAATTTGTCCAGATTGCCGGCTAGAAAATCGACGTCGCGGCCCGCGCGGTCCTGGAGGACGAAAGTGAAACCACCGGCGGAGCCGACGCCCGGAATCGCCGGAGGAGAAAAGGAGAAGGCGATCGCCTCGGGAACCTTGCTCAGTTCGCGATTGAGGCGCTGCACGATTTCGTGATATTGTTCTTCCCGCTTCGAGCGATCGGACCATTTCTTGAAGGTCACGGACATGAAGCCGCCGAAAGTGTTTCGCACATAGCTGAGCATGCTGAAGCCCACCACGGAGGTATAGAACTCGACTCCCGGGGTTTGCGCCACTATCTTTTCGAGTTTGCGGCACAATGCGTCCGTGCGTTGGAGGGAAGAGGCCTTCGGAAGCTGAAAATTGACGTACACGTAGCCCTGATCTTCATCCGGCAGAAAGCTGGTGGGCACGCGGCCGCTGAAAAAAGCCGCCGCGGCGGAAGAGGCAACCAGGATGACCACCGCCAGAGCGCTCTTGCGAATGAGGCCGCCGCACAGTCCGGCATAAGTATGAGCGCCGCGCGCAAAAACGCGGTTGAACCAGCGGAAGAAAGCTTGCAGCGGGCCCCGGCTCTCCCTGTGCGGCCGCAGCATCAGGGCCGAGAGAGCCGGGCTGAGGGTGAGTGCGTTGAAAGCCGAAATGATGACCGAAATGGCGGTGGTGACTGCAAACTGCTGGTAGAGCCTGCCGGTGATGCCGGGCACGAAGGCCGTGGGGACGAACACCGCCGAAAGCACCAGCGCGATGCCGATCACCGGTCCGGAGATCTCCGCCATCGCCTTGTGTGCCGCCTCCTTCGGCTGCAACCCCTCCTCGATATGCCGCGCCACCGCCTCCACCACGATGATGGCGTCGTCCACCACCAGGCCGATCGCCAGCACCAGTCCGAACAGAGAGAGCGTGTTGATGGAGAAGCCGAAGAGCGGAAACAGCGCGAATGTACCGATCAGCGAAACCGGCACGGCCAGCAGCGGGATCAGAGTGGCGCGCCACTCCTGCAAAAAGATGTAGACCACGAAGATGACCAGCCCAATTGCGATTACCAGGGTTTCAACGATTTCCCTCATGCCCTCCCTGACGGCTTGGGTGGTGTCGAGGGAAACGGTGTAATCCACATCCGCTGGAAAACGCCGCCTGGCCTCGGTCATGAGCTTTCTCACGCCGTCAGCCGCTTCCACGGCGTTGGTGCCGGGCAATTGATAAAGGGCGACAATCGCGCTCGGGCGGCCATTGTAGCGGCCCACCACGTTGTAATCCTGAACTCCCAGTTCCACGCGGGCCACGTCCCGGATGCGCACGATTCCCCCGTCCGGCGCTTCACGGAGCACGATCTCGCCGAATTCCTCCGGCGTCACCAGGCGGCCCTGGGCCTGGACCGAGTAGGTGAATTCCTGTCCGCGCGGCGCGGGTTCGCCGCCGACTTTTCCGGCCGGGTTTACCGTGTTCTGCGTCTGAATGGCGCTGATCACCTCCGGGACGGTGATGCCCAGCTTGGACAGCCGGTCCGGCTTCACCCAGATCCGCATCGCGTACTGGCCCGCGCCGAAAACCTGCACGCTTCCGATGCCGCGCACGCGCAAAAGCTGGTCGTTGAGGTTGATGTAGGAGTAGTTGGCGAGAAACCGCTCATCGTAGGTGCCGTTGGGAGAGTACAAGGCCAGCCACATGAGCGGAACGGCCAGCGATTTTTGCACCGTGACTCCGAAATTGGTCACGTCCGCCGGGAGTTGGGGGTTGGCCAGCGCCTGCCGCATCTGGGTGAGGATCAGATCCGTATTCGGATCGGTCTTCACATCGAAATTGACGGTCAACCTCATTTGGCCGCTGGAGGCGGAGTTCAAGGAATACATGTAGTTCATGTTGTCCACGCCGCTCATCAACTGTTCGATGGGATTCGCCACCGACTGTTCGATGGCCTGGGCGTCGGCTCCGATATAGGTGGCCGTTACCTGGACCTCGGGCGGCACGATGCTTGGAAATTGCGCGACGGGCAGAAACATCACCGTAGCCGCCCCGACAACCACCAGCAGGATCGAGATCACCATGGCCACAATGGGCCGGTTGATGAAGAACTTGGACATGCGAACTAGGTTCCCTTCGGGCTGACCTGTATTCCGGGACTCACTTTGTCAGTGCCTTCCACCACCACCCTTTCATTGGGTTTGAGGCCGTCCTCGATGATCCACTGGGCGCCGTACCGGGCGCCGGGCTTGACGGCCCGCAGACTCACGCGGTTCGCTCCATCCACCACCGCAACCTGGTAGCCGCCCTGCATCTCCATCACCGCGCGCTGCGGGACGAGCAGGGCGTCCTTCTG
>JADLBG010000284.1 GCA_020847895.1 Bryobacterales bacterium | reverse complement strand
TGCGCTTCTGTTAAAACATCGTGGAAGGCGGAACCATGGCGCTCGATTTCCGTAAGGATATAGTTGCTGGTGCCGTTGAGGATGCCCTGGAGCGCGGTGACGCGATCGCCGGAGATGCCTTCGCGCAGAACGGTGTGGATGGGGATGCCGCCGGCGACGCTGGCCTCCATGGCGACGTTGATTCCAGCCTTGATGGCGCGGTCCCAGATGCCTGCGCCATCGAGTGCCATGAGTTCCTTGTTGGCGGTGACGATGGATTTCCTGGCGGCAATGGAGGCTTCAACGATCTCGCGGGCGACGGTGACGCCGCCGCCGAGTTCGGCGACGATGTGGATATCGGGGTCGGCTACCAATTCGCGCCAGTTGGCCGTCTTATGGACGGGGCCGAGGGATGGGGGAAGGGATTTTTCGTGGACGGAGCGGCTGCAAACGGATCTCACCTGCAAACGGAAGCCGAGCTTTTGGGTGATTTCGGCGGCGTTTTCGGCAAGGATGGCGAGAGTACCGGAGCCTACGTTGCCAAGACCCACAATCCCAACATTTACATGCTGCATGCAAAGGATATGATAACAATGCGAGGCGTCATGAAACTTCGGCGGACACACCTGATGGCGATGATGCTGGCGGTGATGGGCGTATGTGGGGCCGCGCAGCAGCGGGAAGAGCAGCCGCCGCGGTTGCCGGACGGGCGGTCGCAAACGGAAGCGATCCTCAAGGCGGACCACGAGAAGATGCTCAAGGACGCGGCAGAACTGTTGCGCCTGGCCGAGGACCTGAAGATGGAGTTGGAGACGAACGACCGGCACGTGGTGTCAGTGGGGATGTTGAAAAAGACCGAGGAGATCGAGAAGCTGGCGAAGCGGATCCGGAGCCGGCTGACGCGACCCTGAGGGTTAGGGTTAGGCGGGCGGACGGGCGGAGTGGACGGGGAAGTACTCAGTGATGAGCATGATGGGGCGGGCGGAGGAGAAGACGCGGTAGGAACGGGCGAGCAATCCGCCTGGGGAATCACCGAAGTGTTCGCGGAGTTCGCCTTCCGGGCAGCGCCAGACGCGGAGGATTTCCTTCCAGGTCTCGAGGCGGCGCTCGGTCCACAGGCGGCCGATGGGGTTGGTGGTGGTCTCGAGTCCGGCGCGGAATTCCGGGTCCAGGCGATCGAGGGCGATGAGGGATTCGGCGAAGACATAGTTAGCGCGGCTGGTTGCGCCGCGCAACAGGATCCGGCGGCGCATGAGGGGCGAACCGGGCTCGAGCTGCAGTTCCGGGATGACTTCCGAGGATGGGCTGGTATCGGCGGCAAGCTTCACGAGTTCGATGGGCTCGAGGAAGGCGACTTCGAGGACATCGGTGAGGGTGCCGTCGCTGATGAGCAGCACGCGCTGGAGCAGGTCGAGAGAGGCTGCGTCAAAGCCGTTGAGCTGGGAAAGGAAAGACATCCGCGCCAGTCGGGGAGGAGCGTATTCCCCCACACTGTAGCATGGGAGCAGAGTTCCTGGGGTATCCTTTGAGGAGATGTCGCGTAGTACTGCGAAGCATGAAGTAAGGGGGGTACTAGCAGTCGAAAGCCCCGCTGTGCCTTCCGGATCAGGTTTTCATGAACGGTTCATGCAGGCTGTTGGGCGGAACCGGGGCGTATTGATTTCGCTGTATTTCGGCTGGTTTCTGATCCCGTTGTTTTTCGCGTCCCTCACACGAGGCTTCGGGTGGTGGGATTACTTCACGGCGGATATGTTGTTCCACTATGGGCGCCCGACCACGTGGGGGAACCTGGTGGGGAACTACCTGCAGGCGTTGTTTTCCGGGAGCTACGTGGTGCGGCCGACGTGGTCGTTGATGAACGACCTGCA
The DNA here is from genome assembly GCA_020847895.1 of Bryobacterales bacterium. Classification (GTDB taxonomy): domain Bacteria; phylum Acidobacteriota; class Terriglobia; order Bryobacterales; family Bryobacteraceae; genus CADEFT01. The sequence goes on along the minus strand of JADLBG010000284.1, from coordinate 871 downwards.
GACGCTGGTGTTCGGGGGAGAGTTCTGGCTGTGGTACTGCCTGAAGTGGGCGGGGGAAGCGGCGGCGATCGCGCTGGCCGTGGGGATTCTGAAGAGGCTGGGGTGCGGGTGGACGAGCCGGGCGGCGGTGGTTGCGCTGCTGGCGTTTCATCACGCGAGCTTCACATTGATGCTGCATGATCCGGACGGGTGGCTGGCGCTGGGGATGATGGCGCAGGTCTGGATGGTGCTGGAGGTAGAGGGAGATGTGGCGAAGTTCCCGGGCGCGTCGTATGGTGTGTTTGTGGCGCTGATGGCGGCGACGCTGGGGTTGAAAGAGACGGGCTTCGCATTCAATGGGGCGCTGGCGGGGTTTCTGCTGTTGTGGAACCGGAGGGCGTGGCGGCGGGTGGTTCCGATGGCCGGGCTGCTGGTGTTCTGGACGTGGCGGCTCGCGGGCGCGCTGGACCGGACGTCGGGGTTTTCCTTCGGCGAATGGATGGAGCGGTTCGGGCGACAGGTGAATTACCTGGTGCCCCGTTCTCCGCTGCATGTTCTGGATGGCGCGGCGATCTTGCTGCTGGCGGGGTGCGCGGCACTGGCGTGGAGATGGAGGCGGGAATTCCGGGGGCGGCTGATGGTGTTCAGCCTGGTTAGCGCGGCGGGGATGCTGCTGTTCACGACCGTGCCGAACCTGGTGGCGCTGCGGTATGGGATTCCGGTGGTGTACCTGCTGAGTATTCCGGCAGGGCTGGCGGTGGAGTGGTTGGGGCGAAGAAGAGAGTTGGCGGCGGCGGGGATGGTGGTGTTCTATCCGTTGTTCACGGCGGGCAGTCTGTATGCGCAGGAACTTGCCTATCAGGTACAGTTCAGCGAGTTCGTGACGTCACTG
>JADLBG010000283.1 GCA_020847895.1 Bryobacterales bacterium | reverse complement strand
GCGGGCGATGATCGAAGCGAAGATCGCGGGGCAGGAGGTGGTGGCTCCGGCGGAAGCCCAGCAGGTGAAGGTGATCGACATCATGGACGCGCTGAAGGCGAGCCTGGCGGCGCTGAAAAAGCCGGCGAAGACGGCGGTGGAAGAGGAGAAGCCGAAGGCGCGGCGCAGCGGGAGTGCGTAGCGCCGCGCGGGGTCCCCGAGCAAAACAAAGAGGATTTCGGGGGACGGAGACACTGGCAAAGTGATTGGTTTCGAGTGTTCGTGCGCGAGTAACTGGCTTAGGAGAGAGGCGAGGATGTCCGCTCGCGTCAGGGCGGATAGTTGGCGAGGCCGTTCTCGGATTGGCCGGCTGCGAACTGTTCCATTCAACTCGACGGCGATGCGCGTGCCTCGGATCACTGGCATTCCGGCCAGGGATCTCCGGATCCACGATGATGCGGTCAGACCGCGTTTGCCTTGCTCAAGTTGCCGGCATAGATCCGCTACCTGGAGAGAAGTTCCAACACTTTGGTTAACGGCTCATCGACGCTCGATGCGGCCTTGCACCGCGGGCTTCTGGCGCTCCATAACTGCTCGGCCAGCGAGATGTTGCTCTCGGTAGCGTCTCCATAGGATTTCGGTCTGGCGCGGCCGGCGAGTTCCTTGCGTGCCTGGGCCGCCTGGTCAGGCGCCAGATCGGCGCCGCACTGGTCAAGCGCGGCCAGGGCGAGTTCGAGCAGGTTCCGGCTGCGTTTGTAGCGCTCCGAGACGGGGATGCGCCGCGCGAGGGGATCGAGAGCGAGGATCTGTTCGCACACTTCGGCGCGGCGGGCCCAGATGGCATGATCCGGGGCGAGGCGGGCGGCGTTACGGTAAGCATTTTGCGCATTCGTGTAGTCTGCCTGGGCGTAGAGGGCGTTTCCAAGTCCGGCGTAGGCCGCGGCATCGGTGTTGTCATGGTGGACGGCGGCGTGGAACACATCGGCGGCCTCTTTGGGCATTGCGAAATCGAGCAGCATGTTTCCGACCTTGTGGCGCAGGTCCGGATCGCCGGGCATCTCGGTGACGAGTGCCAGCAACTCCGCCTGGGCCTGCTTCTTTTGCCCGGCTTTGGCGAGCGCGTTCACCAGTTCGATGCGCGCCGCAATGCGCTGCTGCCGCGCATCGCCGGGCCAGGAACCATAGATGGCGCGGTGATAGTACGCCACGGCATCCTGAATGTTTCCCAGTCCCGCGGCAACCCTGGCGCGGCCGAGGTTCGCGGGACCGCTGCCCGGATTCGCGCGCACCAGTTCGCGCAAGTAGATTTCCGCTTCGCTCCATCTGCCTTCCCTGACCAGAGCCTGCGCAAGCGCCAGGCGGTAATCGCCGGTGTGGGAGATGGAGAGCGCTTCCCTGTACCGCTCGATTGCTTCGTTGTAGCGCTCCTTTTGCATCAACTCATTCCCGGTCTTGAAGGCCTGCCGGGCCCGCTCGCTGCGTTGTGCACGGTAGAAGTAGTTGATCATGACGATCACGAGCAGGACGCCCACGACGACAGCGAGAATTCTGGTCAGCCTGGTTACGGGGGGAGGCGTCTTCGGCGCTTCGGGTTGTTTCGCGGACTTGCCAAAACCGTAGGCGCTCAGAACGTCGTCCACCGAAATGACGCCGACGACCTCCCGCAGATTGGCCCGGCTGACAACGGGAAGCGTGCTGATGCCGGATGAGGCGATGCGGCGTAGGACGAGATCGAGCGAGTGATCGGGATGGACGTGGGGGAAATGTTCAGCCGTTTTCGGATCTTCGGGGTCTTCGGGAGGAAGCAGACCGGCGAGCCGTGTTCCGGCACGGCCGCCCTTTGCCGCTTCTTCCAACTGGGAGATGGACAGCACGCCGCGCAGGCCGTTGGTATCCACTACGGGCCAGGCGGTCTGCCCGCCCTTCCGGGTGTCGAGAGCCTCGCGCACGGTATCACCGGCCCAAAGGAGGTCCGCGGCCGGGCGCATACCGTCGGAGACCACAAGGTGAGGATCCTTTTGCCGCGCTCCGGCGGGGAGATGGACGCCATCCTGGTGCTGCAAGGCTTCGTAGACCGCTTCCTTCTGGAATCGCGCCGAGAGGAAATAGCTGATCATGTTGGCGATCATCAGCGGCACGATGATGGAGTAGTCGCGGGTGACCTCGAAGATCATGATGACGGAGGTGAGCGGAACGCGGACGATGCCCGCGAAGGCGGCTCCCATTCCCACCAGGGCGTAAGCTCCGGCGCTGCCGGTGTAGTCCGGCGCCAGTTGATGAGCGGCCCCGCCCACGGCGCCGCCCATCATTGCGCCGATGAAGAGGCTGGGGCCGAAGATGCCGCCCGCGTTGCCGGATGCGTAGGAACTTGTGGTGGCGGCAATCTTCAGAAATACCAGCAGCGCCATGGCGCTCACGGCCATTTGTCCGTTGAGAGCCGAACTGACGTGCGCGTAGCCGACGCCCAGGACATCGGGATTAAACCAGCCGAGGATGCCCACCGCCAAGCCGCCCGCCACCGGGTGGAACCAGCGCGTCGATTCCGGCATCGCCTGGAAGCGCCTGCGCAGCCAAAGAAGCAGTTTCACGAACAGGATCGACACCAGGCCGCCGGCAATGCCGAGCACGGCGTAGACAGCAAATTCGACCGGATGAACGAGTTGGTAGGCGGGGACGTGAAACAGAGGCTCGTCTCCCAACAGGAGGTGGAGGACCATCCACGAGGTGGCCGAACTCAACACAATGGAGCCGAGTACCGGCGCGTGCAAATCTCCCAGAACCTCTTCGAGGGAGAAGAGCACGGCCGCGATGGGAGTGTTGAACGCGGCGGCCAAAGCGGCGGCGGAGCCGATGGGAACGAGCGCGCGGATGTTCGCCGTGCTCAGTCCCAGGCGCCGTCCGAACACCGACGCGATGCCCGCGCCCACCTGCACCGACGGGCCTTCGCGCCCCAGCGCCAGTCCGCTGGCCAGCGTAAAGGAAGCGAGGCCGAACTTGCCGATGACCGTGCGCAGGCTGATGTAGCCGTCGCGGATGAACAACGCCGTCTTTGTCTGGGGAATTCCGCTGCCGCGGGCGTCGGGAAAGTAGCGGTACAGAAGCAAGCCCGCCACGAAGGACCCGAAGACGGGGATGAGGAGTCCGCGCCAGGCGGCAGCGTTTTGCGGATACAAACGGGAGGCGAGATTCTCGGTGAGCAGAATGAAAGCAACCACCACCAGACCGACTGTGGCGCCGATAATCAGTGTCAATACAAGGAGGACTTTATCTTCGTGTTGCCGTAACTGATCGGCCTCAGGCCAGGAAGGCAGCCATTCGAGCAGTGAACCTTTAGGAGTGGTTCGGTTTGTCAAATCTCAGGCGCCCCTTGCGCCAGGATCCGTTGCGGCCGCGGAGCGGAACATGCGAAATCACTGGAAGGAGGTGGTACGCCCGGGCCGATTCGAACGGCCGACCTCTTGCTCCGGAGGCTAAAAATATCAATCACTTACGGGCAGCGACCACTGATAACACAAGACTTAGTCTACCACGCTTTGGACCCTGATGGACCCAAAACCGGCGTTTTTTGAGGTTTCGGACCCTTTCCGGACCCTCACGTTTTGGCTGGCATTCCACGTGCTTTTCGCGCGTACGCGCGCGGTCGCTTGGCCTTCCCAATTGCTGTCCAAAATATGTTGCTCAAACAAGATTTTCAAATCGCCATATAGGGGCAGCAGAGCTACAAGGCTCCGGTGCGATGTGGACGCTGATGCCGCCCGCAGTATCACTGCTTTTTGGATGCTGCGGTCTCAGCATCATTGAGAAGGCGGTCCAGTTGCGATCGGGTGAACAGTTTGCCCCCGAACATAACTGCGTTGATCTTGGCGGTATTCGCGATCTCCTCGAGCGGATTCGCATCCAAAAGAACCAGATCGGCAATTTTTCCGGTCTCAATGGTGCCAAACGAATCCGCTTTGCCTGCGAACTCGGCCGCTTTCGCAGTAGCCGAGCGCAGCGCGTCGATGGGCGGGAGCCCGGCGCGGACTAGTAGGCGCAACTCGTCATGTAGTCCGAAACCGGGAAGACAATAGGGGTTGCCAACATCCGTGCCGGCGAGAATACTAACGCCGGCGCGGTAGATCGCGCCTGTGATTTCCATTTGTTTTTCAAAGAGGCGCGTCCTTACTGCGCGATCTTCTTTGCTCGATCCCGAGAAATACTTCGTCGCGTTCGCCCAGACTGCTCGGCGATCGCGGTCCATATACCTGAGGCGAGAGTCCTGCTCGAAAGCCGCATCGCCGAGGAACGCGAGGCTGCGCAGCACCGTTAGCGTCGGACACTGCCAAGTGTGGTTTTTCAAAAACGCGGCGAACAGCGCCGATGCTTTGGCGTCGCTGTACGACTGAAGCATCAGTTCGACTTCACTTGTCGGAGGCGCCGTCTCCAGATAATCAGTTGCCTTCTCGTACCGTTGGACCCACGCCGCGCGTATTTCTTCCTCCCGAGTGGAACATGCGAGCGGCACCATCGAGAGATGTTCGATACTCGCCTGCCCGGCCTCCGATGCTTCCGCCGCCGAAACGAACACGCTCACGTGTCCCACGAATGGAATATGTCGTTTTTTCGCCTCATCGGCTATGGCAAAATACCCCTCCCGCGGCAGTGAGGAATAGACTTTGATAAAGTCCGCCCCATCTTCGATTGCCTCCTTGACGCGCGCTCTCCCCTCATCAGCATCCCGAACGAGACCACTCGGTTTACCAAGCTTCGGTCTTCCTTTCGGGCCGTCGAGAATCAGGCTAGCGATCATCATACGAGGGCCAAGCAGTTCGCCGTCGGCGACTTGCTGGCGCCAGCGGGGGTAATCCTGGAGGCGCGGTACACGCGAGAACTCGCCGGCCATCAGGCGAACGCCGGTCACGCCGTTCGCAATGCACAGCGGCAGGTCAGAGCGGCTGAGGTGAGCATGCATGTCCCACAACCCAGGGATTAAAAATTTCCCATGCGCATCGATGACTTGCGCCGCCCTCAGGGATCCGTTCTTCGCTATGGCCCGCGAAATCGACTCGATCCGGCCATTCGCGATCACGACGCGCATACCGGGTTTGGCCGGCGCACCAGTTGCGTCGATAACGGTTACGTTGTCGAACACTACTGGCGGCGGAGTTTCGGCGGCCGTGAGCACGCCAGCAAGTAGAATCAGGAGCATCCGCACAGCGTCGAAGTATATCAGTTGTCACTGGCACCCTTGTGAGGCCCCTAGGAAGAACCGTGGCGATGACACGTACTACGCCCCGCCGATCCTGTCAGGGTCCAATAGGGTCCACGGAGGCGGTTGCAAGGAATGGCGAGGAGAGGAAGTGGTACGCCCGAGAGGATTCGAACCTCTGACCTCTTGCTCCGGAGGCAAGCGCTCTATCCAACTGAGCTACGGGCGCGCTTTCATTTATTCTAGCCGCTTCGTTTCCGCCGCGTCCACCGAGTGTTTCCGGCCGCGCCACGGCCGGCATGTGGGCGCGACCACGAGGACTGGCCTATTTCTTGCGCGCCGGGCGTCTGGCGGCGGGAGCGGCGCCCTGATGAAGCAGCTTCTCGATCTGCTCGCGCATCTGCTTCTCTTCGTCAACCTGGAAGAAATTGGCATCGCCCGAATACTGGGCGGCGATGCGAAACTCCTTGTCGATGAAGGCGACCTGCGGCATGAGAAGGCGTGCCGTCATGGGCACCTGCATGAAGCTCATGCAGACTTCCTGAGCCACGGATCCCACGGGGAAGGTGAGGTTGAGATCGCGGGCGTAGGCGTTCACATCACCGCCCGGATTAATGGCCGCGCCCACGACCGCGAAGCCCTTGGCGCCGTATTCACGGTACATGATTTCCGTGGTGCGGGAGGCCTTCTGGCAATGTGAGCAATAAGTGAGAAGAAATTCCACCGCGATCACCTTGCCCTTGAACTGGCTCAGCCGCAGCGGCGCCTTGCCGTTGGGCATGTTGATGACAATATCCGGAGCCGGACGCGGCGCCTCGAAACCCTGGGCGATTCCGGCGAGGGCCGCCGGGGCCAGACTAAGACAAAAATCTCTGCGTTTCATCCAATCCATTCCCCTACTTTTTATTCATCGACACAGCCTTCTTGGCGCCGGCTGGTTCTTTGAGCAACTCCTCGATAATCTGCCTCATTCTGGCTTCGGAGTGGAGATTCTCCCCACCGTCGATCGAGGATTGATAGCGGATGGTTCCTTTGCGGTCGATGAAGACCACCTGAGGCACCATCAGCCGCGCCATCATGCTGTAACCCAGATAATCGAG
>JADLBG010000282.1 GCA_020847895.1 Bryobacterales bacterium | reverse complement strand
ATGCGCTGAAGGTATTGGAAGAGAACGTGGCGAGTTTGGGGATCGAGGGGAGAGTGAAGGTGTTACGGGGGCCGGCGAGGTTGTTGCTGCCGCGGTGGGAGGGGGATATCGTGTTTCTGGATCCGCCGTACGGGGAGCAGGCAGAGTACGAGGCGGTGATGCAGATATTAGGGGAGATGGGACGGGGATTGGTGGTGGCGCAGCATCATTCGAAGCATGTTCTCGCTGAGGCGTATGGGAAGTTGAGGAGGGTGCGGGTGGTGAAGCAGGGGGATAATGCGTTGAGTTTTTACGATCAAGTGACGGGGAGTTGAGAGGTATCCCAACCTCCGCCGAGGGCCTGGATGAGAAGGACGCTGGCGACCATGCGGCGGGTTTGGATGCCGACGGCGGACACCCGGTTTTGCAGGGCAAAGGTTTGGGACGTGATGACCTGGAGGTAGCTCTGGACGCCGCCCTGGTATTGAGCGGTGGAGATTTGGAGGGATTGTTGCGAGGCGGCGACGGCGCGTTCCTGAACGGCGGCTTCGCCGGCCAGGATGCGCAGGGCGGCTAATTCGTCTTCCACCTGTTGAAAGGCGGTGAGGACGGTTTGCCTGTAGTTGGAGGCAATGGCGTCGTAGGCGGCCTTGGTAAGGGAGATCTGGGCGCGGCGGCGGCCGCGATCGAAGAGAGTCTGGGCCAATTGGCCGCCGGCGGACCAGAAATAGCTCGAGGCGGTGAGGAGCTTGAGGAAGGCGGCGGTTTCCGAGCCGCCGCCGGCGCTGAGGGAGATGGCGGGGTAGAGGGATGCCTGGGCAATGCCGATTTGCTCGTTGGCGGCCGCGACCTGGCGCTCGATGGCGGCAATATCGGGTCTTCGTTCGAGCAGGGTGGAGGGAAGGGCGATGGGAATTTCGGGAGGGGTTTGGGGGAGCGGGTGGGGAGGAATGGAGAAGCCGGCCGGGGGCTTTCCGGCGAGCACGGCAATGGCGTGCCGGAGTTGGGCGATCTGGACGCCGAGATCCGTGAGAGCGGAGCGGGTGGTTTCGAGTTGGGTTTGGGCTTGCGCGACGTCTCCCATGGAAGCGACGCCGCTCGCATAGCGGTCGCGGGTGAGTTGCAGATATTGTTCGTAGGACTTGACGGTATCGGTGAGCAACTGGCGGACGTTGAGAGCACCGCGGTATTGGAAGTAATCGGCGGCGAGGTCGGACTGATAGAGGAGGCGGGCGTTTTCGAGTTGCGCGGCGGTGGCCTGAGCGGTGGCGCGATTGGCGGCGACGGCGCGGCGGATGCTGCCCCAGACATCGGCCTGGTAGGAGATGGCGACGGGGATGGAGTAGAGGGCGGAAGCCCCGGTAGACAAGGGGTTGACGGCGGCGGGGGTATGTGAACCGGAGATGGAAAGCGACGTTCCGGCGGTGGGAAAGAGGGAGGCGCGGGCGATGCGGATGGCTTCGAGGGCCTCGCGGTATTGGGCTTCGGCGGCGAGGACATTCTGATTGGAGATGGAGACCTGCTCTTCGAGGGCGTTGAGCGCGGGATCGTGGTAGGCTTCCCACCACTTGCCGCGGGGAATGGAGTCACCGGGGCGCGAGGGCTTCCAGCCGGCGGGGAGAGCTTCGCCGTAGGATTGGGGGACGGTGACGGAAGGGCGCTGATATTTGGGGCCGATCATGCAGGCGGAGAAGGAAAGCATGAGGCCGGAGGCGAAAAGGAACCGGAGTTTCAAGATTGGCCTCCCAGGTAGCCGAGGCGGCGCGGGGCGGAGACACGGGTGTGGCCGAGCACGCGGCGGCGGATGCGGTCGAGGACGAGATAGACGGCGGGGGTGGTGTAGAGGGTGAGCAACTGGCTGACGATGAGTCCGCCGATGATGGTGAGACCGAGGGGGCGGCGGAGTTCGGCTCCCACGGCATGGCCGACGGCCAAGGGCAAGGCTCCGAGGAGGGCGGACATTGTGGTCATGAGGATGGGGCGGAAGCGGAGGAGGCAGGCCTGGTAGATGGCGTCGTAGGGGGTTCTTTCTTCATCGCGCTCGGCGGCGAGGGCGAAGTCGACCATCATGATGGCGTTCTTTTTGACGATGCCGATGAGGAGGATGATCCCGATGATGGCGATGATGTTGAGGTCGGTATGGAACAACTTGAGCGCGAGGAGGGCTCCGACGCCGGCGGAGGGCAAGGTGGAGAGGATGGTGATGGGGTGGAGGTAGCTCTCATAGAGAATACCGAGCACGATATAGACGGCAAGCAGCGCGGCGGCGATGAGGAGGGGCTGGCTTCTGAGGGAATCCTGGAAGGCCAGGGCCGTGCCCGCGAAGCTGCCGTGGAGGGTGGCGGGCATGGCGAGCACCGAGGCGGAGGAGGAGACGGCGTCGACGGCATCGCCGAGCGAGGCTCCGGGGGTGAGGTTGAAGGAGATGGTGACGGCGGGGAAGAGGCCGTGGTGATTGACGGTGAGGGGCGCGGTGGTGGGGGCATACCTGGCGATGGCTCCGAGGGGGACTTCCTGGCCGCGGGGCGAGCGGATGAAGATTTCATCGAGGGATTGCGGACTCTGCCAGAAGCGGGGGTCGACCTCCATCACCACGTGATATTGGTTCATGGGGGTGTACATGGTGGAGACGGGGCGCTGGCCGAAGGCGTCATAGAGGGTGTTGTCGATGAGTTGAGGAGAGATGCCGAAGCGCGCGGCGGTGGCCCGGTCATATTGGACGTAGGCTTCGAGGCCGTGATTCTGCTGATCGAGATTGACATCGGCGAGCATGGGCAGTTTCTTCATGGCGGCGAGCAGTTCCGGGGCAAAGGCATCGAGGTCGGGGAGGTTGTCGCCGCGCAGGGTGTACTCATATTGGGAACTGGAGGCGCGGCCGCCGATGCGGAGATCCTGGCTCGACTGGAGGTAGAGCGTGGCTCCGGGGATGCGAGCCAAAAGGGGCCGGAGGCGGGCGATGATTTCATCGGCGGTGGCGTTTCTCTCCTCGAGGGGTTTCAGGGAGATGAACATGCGGGCGGAGTTGGCGGTGTTGCCGCCTCCGGTGAATGAGTTGATGCCGGCAACGCCGGGATCGCGCTGGACGATGGCGGAAACCTGACGCAGACGCGCGTCCATGGCCTGGAAGGAGGTGTCCTGGTCGCCCTGCAACATGCCAACCATGCGGCCGGTGTCCTGTTGGGGGAAGAAGCCTTTAGGGACCTGGAAGAAGAGATGGACATTGAGCATGACGGCGGCGGCGAGGATGAGGAGCGGCACGGCGGGGTAGCGGAGAGTCCAGGCGAGGGTGCGTCCGTAGGCATGGATGACCGCCTGGTAGAAGCGTTCGGAGGCGAGGTAGAGGCGGCCATGCGTTGTCTGCTGCTTGAGGAGGTAGGCGCACATCATGGGCGTGCCGCTCAAGGAAATGGCCATGGAGACGAGGACGGCGGCGGCGAGGGTGACGGCGAATTCGCGGAAGAGGCGGCCGACGATGCCGCCCATGAGAAGGAGCGGGATGAAGACGGCCACGAGGGAGAGGCTGATGCTGACGACGGTGAAGCCGATTTCGCGGGCTCCCTGGAGGGCGGCGTGGAGCGGCGTCAACCCTTTTTCGAGATAGCGGGTGATGTTTTCGAGCACGACGATGGCATCGTCGACGACGAATCCGGTGGAGATGGTGAGGGCCATGAGTGAGAGGTTGTCGACGCTGAAATGGCAGAGGTACATAACGCCGAAGGTGCCGATGAGGGAAAGAGGAACGGCGACGCTGGGGATGAACGTGGCGCGTCCGTTGCGGAGGAAGAGGAAGACGACGAGGATAACGAGGCAGGTGGAGATGACGAGGGTCTTTTCTACTTCGTGGACCGAGGCGCGAATAGTGGTGGTCTGATCGAGGCTGGCCGTCATGAGGATCTCCGGGGGCATGTCGGCCTTCATCTGAGGAAGGATGGCGCGGATCCGGTCGACGGTATTGATGATATTGGCTCCGGGTTGGCGAAAGATGATGACGACGACGGAGGGCAGTCCGTTGAAATATCCGGCGGCGCGCAGATCTTCGACCGAATCGACAGCCGTGCCGACATCGGAAACGCGGATGGGGGCTCCGTTGCGCCAGGCGACGAGGAGGGGGGAGTAATCGGCGGCGCGGAAGATCTGGTCATTGGATTCGACAGACCACATGCTCCAGAGGCCGGAGAGATGGCCTTTGGGGAGATTGGCGTTGGCGGCGTTGAGGGTGGCGCGAACATTTTCGAGTCCGACGCCGTACTTGTTGAGGGCGGCCGGGTTGAGTTCGACGCGGACACTGGGAGACGCGCCTCCGCCGACGATGACCTGGCCGACGCCGCTGACCTGGGAAAGCTTCTGGGCGAGGATGGTGGAGGCGGAATCATAGATACGGCTTTTGGGGAGAGTGTTGGAAGTGAGGGAAAGGATGAAGATGGGGGCGTCGGCGGGATTCACCTTGCGGTAGTGGGGATTGCCGGGAAGGTTGGCGGGGAGATAGCTGCGGGCGGCGTTGATGCCTGCCTGCACGTCGCGGGCGGCTGCGTCGACGTTGCGGCTGAGATCGAATTGAAGGACGATGCCGGTGGCGCCGAGCTGGCTGGTGGAGGTCATTTGGGTGATGCCGGCGATGCGGCTGAACTGACGTTCGAGGGGCGTGGCGACGGCGGAGGCCATGGTTTCCGGACTGGCTCCGGGGAGCGAGGCTCCGACGGAGATGGTGGGGAGATCGACCTCGGGGAGCGGAGCGACGGGCAGGAAGCCGAAGGCGGCGGCGCCGGAGAGGGCGACGGCGCACAGGAGGAGGGATGTGCCCACGGGCCGTCCGATGAAGACCGCGGAGAGGCTCATGGCCGTGGGCCTTCGCCGCGGACACGGCGGGAAAGACGGTCAAACCACAAGTAGACGACGGGGGTGGTGTAGAGGGTGAGGAGTTGGGAAACGAGCAATCCGCCGACGATGGTGATGCCGAGGGGGCGGCGGAGTTCGGCTCCGGTTCCGGAACCGAGGGCGAGGGGGAGCCCGCCGAGGAGGGCTGCGAGGGTAGTCATCATGATGGGGCGGAAGCGCAGGAGACAGGCCTGAAAGATGGCGGCCTCTGGGGCCATTTTGTCGTGCCGCTCGGCTGAGAGGGCGAAGTCGATCATCATAATGGCGTTCTTTTTCACGATGCCGATGAGGAGGACGATGCCGATTAGGGCGATGACGCTGAAGTCCGTGCGGCAAAGGCGCAGGGCAAGCAAGGCTCCGACGCCGGCCGAGGGGAGAGTGGAGAGGATGGTGAGGGGGTGGATGTAGCTTTCATAGAGCACGCCGAGGACGATGTAGACGGTGACCAGGGCGGCAAGAATGAGCAGCCATTCATTGGCGAGAGAGTTACGGAAGGCCTCGGCGGATCCCTGGAACCGGGCATCGATGCCGGCGGGCATGCGCAGTTTCTCCTTGAGCCCGTTGATGGCGTTGACGGCATCGCCGAGAGCGGCTCCGGGGGCGAGATTGAAGGAGAGGGTGACGACAGGGAACTGGCCCTGGTGGTTGATGGTGATGGGAGCTTTTGTGAACTCGACGCGGCTGAAAGCGCTCAAGGGGACCTGGCCGCCATTGGGGAAGACCAGAGAGGAGGCGGGTATTGCCGCGGGCGTAGCGGAGGCGGAGTTGGCGGCCGCCACAGCGGCCGAGGCGTTGGCGCTGAGGGTGGCATTGAGACCGGCGGTGGATGAACCGCCGGCCACGACACCCGGGGGAGGAGCGCCGGCGGCGGCAGCGGTGCGGATATAGAGGTTGTGGAGTTGGGAGGGGTCTTTTTGGAATGCCGGCTGGAGTTCGAGCACCACGTGATACTGGTTGAGCTGAGTGAAGATGGTGGAGATCTGCCGCTGACCGAAGGCGTCGTAGAGGGTGTTGTCAATGGCCGCCGGCGTGATGCCGAGGCGCGAGGCGGTGACGCGGTCGTAGACGAGGTTTGCGCCGAGCCCGTCCACCTGCTGGTCACTGGCAACGTCGCGCAGTTCGGGCAGATGGAGCATTGCCTCGACCATTCGGGGGGCGAACGCATTCAACTCGGCGGCATTGGGGTCCTCGAGCGAGTACTGGAATTGGGTTCTGGTGACGCGGTCCTCGACGGTGAGATCCTGAACGGGCTGCATGAACAGGGTGATTCCGGGGACTTTGGCAAGCTGGGGCTGGAGGCGGCGGATGACGCCTTCAGCGTTGACGCGACGTTCCTCGATGGGCTTCAGATTGATGAGAATGCGGCCGCTGTTGAGCGTGAGATTGGTACCGTCGATACCGATGAAGGAAGAGAGGCTTTCGACCGCGGGATCCCCGAGAATGACATTCGCCAGTTTCTGCTGCAACCCGGCCATGGCGGGGAAGGAGACGCTCTCGGCCGCTTCGGAAACGCCCTGGATGACGCCGGTGTCCTGAACGGGGAAGAAGCCTTTGGGAATTTCGATGAACTGATAGATGGTGAGGAAAAGCGTGGCGGCGGCAACCATCAGGGTGGCTGCCTGATGGCGGAGGATGAAACGCAGGGTGCGGCCGTAGAAAGCGATTATGGATTCGAAGGCGCGCTCGGAGACGAGATAGAAGCGGCCTTGCGCTTGGGGAGGAACGTGCTTGAGGAGGCGAGCGCTCATCATGGGAGTGAGGGAAAGGGAAACGGCGGCGGAGACGAGGATGGTGACGGCAAGGGTGACGGCGAATTCGCGGAAGAGACGGCCGACGACATCGCCCATGAAGAGCAGAGGAATGAGAACGGCGATCAAGGAAACGGTGAGCGAGAGAATGGTGAATCCGATTT
>JADLBG010000281.1 GCA_020847895.1 Bryobacterales bacterium | reverse complement strand
CCGAGGAAACCGCCGTGCATGTTGACCCACAGGAGAGTGATTGGGACGAGGAGCCAGACGCGGGCGGAGGGATTGCGGCGGTCGGAATCAATGATCCAAAGGGAGACGGTCAGCCCCAGGAGGGTGAAGATATGGGGGCGCGCAAGGTAGTGAATGGACGAAGCGCCGAAGACGAGCAGGGAAACGGCCAGCGCCGCGAAGGGCGTCGCGCCGCGGGCGATCATGTGGCGGAACAGGATGGTTCCGAAGGCTGCAATGACCAGAGCGGAGAGCAGCACCAAGCCTTTCAGGCCGAATGAGCCGTGCAGGAAGGCATAGAGAACATCCGTGAGCCACTCCCAGGCGTACCAAGACTGTCCAGCCTTGGTGAAGGAAAACAAATCCTGATCGGGCACGGTGTGGTGCTCAAGGATCCACTGTCCGGTCCGGATGTGCCACCCGGTGTCCCCATCGGCCAGCAGGCCCGCCCAAGTACCATTTCCCGTGGAGGCAAGCCAGAGCAGGACGGCGAGGAACAAGCTGTCGGAATAGGAGGGGAGGAAGAAACGGACCCACGGCCTGTCGTGGATGTTCGGGGCGGCTTCGCGAATTGTGGGGGGAGAAGCGTCCAGTGAAGTTGCCAAGTCAGTAATCTCCGCGGGGAAGGGCGCCCTCGGAAAGGGCGAGGGGGGAGGAGTTCTGTCCCTCTCCGGTTTCCATCCCAAGAAGGGCGGAGCCGTGGACCGCCAATTCAAACCGGTCTTTGACGCCCGTCTTTTCAAAGATGTGCATCAGGTGGACCTTGACGGTTCCAGGGGTGATGGACAGTTCATCGGCGATTTCCCTGTTGCGCATGCCGCGGCAAAGGCAGCGGACGATTTCGCGTTCCCGAGGGGTTAGACGGGGGATCTGCCTGCGGTTCAGGAAGCCGGCCACGTGGTTGGAAACGTTGTGCTCGATCCAGATGTTGCCTGCGGCGACCGCCCGCAGGCATTGGAGAACGGCGACTACGGGGAGTGTTTTTTTGAGAATGCCGCGAGCGCCTAATTGCAAGGCGCGGAAGGATTCCACTTCAGCGAGTTCCGCCGCCCAAAGAACGGGTAAGGCGGTTGGGGAGGCAGCCTTTATGTCACCGAGGAAACGGAAGACCAATTTCGGGCCGCCGCTTTGATCGAAGAGAACAATTTGCGGCTGAAGGCTCGAGATCCGTGGCAGGGCTTCGGAGGGCGAGGAGGCTGTGCCGAGGAGTTGGATCTCAGGCTCGCTTTCCAGAATGCGCCGCAAACCTTCGATGACAATCGGTTGGGATTCGCACGCAAATAGGGTGATCGCAGACACAGATGTTTCGCCTGTGACTACATCGGCTCACCGGGGCCGAAAGATTAGGGTGAGGTAGGCTTAGGACCCGCTATGGGGTAGATGCGATATTTATCAGACCTTGATGTCTTCCTGGCGGAAGTCCCACTCCACCATGCGGCGCTGCTTCACAGAGCGGTTGACCATATGCGCGCATGCGGCGGCGCGGTGCCCGGTGAGGGCGTCTTCGTAGGGAGGCTTGCGGGAGCGAATGGAATCCACCCAATTGGAAAGATGGGCGGCGGTGGCATCCGTTCCCGTTTCGTGATAAACCTCCAACTCGCCTCGCAGCCTTGGCTTCCAGGTTTGGGGCATTTCGGATTCGCGCACTTTTGGATTTTTGTAGTACTCCGCTTCGAGACGGGAGGGCCAGCTCTCCACGATCCAGCGATTATCCTCGGGGGCGTTTTCGGCATGGAAGCTCATGCCGTCTCCGAGGACGATGCTTCCTTCGGTCCCGAGGATTTGAAAGCCGCCCCCGGCGGATAGCTGGTTGTTGAAGGTGGAGCTGAGGTTTACGGCGAAGCCCTCGGGATATTCAAGTATGGCATTGAGGGTATCGGGGACATCGCGACTGGTTGTCCAACGGTACAGTTCGCCCATCGCCATGACGCGACTGGGGGCTTTTGCGTCCATGAGGTAGTGGATGGTGGTGCAGAGGTGGACAAACAGGTCAGTGGCGATGCCGCCCGAGTAGTCCTCATAACAGCGCCAGCGGAAGAAGCGCTCGGGGGAAAACGCCCTTTTGGGCGCCGGGCCGAGGAAGGTTTCCCAGTCGACCGTCTTCGGAGAGGCGTCGGGGGGAATGGGGTAAATCCAAGCACCGGAAGCAGTATTACGGTTGTAGGCGGCGCGGATCATGGTCACCTTTCCGAGTTTTCCCGAACGGATCCATTCGCGCGCTTTCGTTTGTGTTTGTGAACTCACACCCTGGCTGCCGACCTGGACAATGCGTTTGGCCTTTTCGGCTGCGCGCACGATCTCCATGCCTTCGGCGGCGGTGTAGGTAAGCGGCTTCTCGCAATAAACGTCCTTGTCGGCCTCGACGGCCTGGATGACGATGGACTTGTGCCAGTGGTCGGGGGTAGCCACCACGACGGCGTCGATGGACTTGTCGGAAAGAATGCCCTGGAACGATGGGAAGGGCTTGGCGCTCTTGCCTACCCTCTCGAGAGTTCGCTCGATTCTACCCTTGTAGGCATCCGCGACACCCACAATTTGAGCGCCGGACACGGTCATAAGGGCTTGCATCAATTCATGGGATCGGGCGCCGGCGCCGATGACGCCGACCTGGATTTTGTCGTTTGCCGTAGCCGGGGTGGCCGGAGCGGGGGCTGCAGCGGCTAGAGCGGAAGTGGTTTGCAGAAAGTGACGCCTGCTGAGGGGCATGGTGTTTGTGTCTCCGCTGCTCGAATTATAGACCCGGAGGGATCAGATTGGCGCAACCGGTTGCATCCTCGATGGCCGCGCCGACGCGGAGGAGGGTGACTTCGTCGAAGGCTTTACCGATGAACTGGGCGCTGGCGGGAAGCCCGCTGACGACGCCGCAGGGAAGAGCCAGAGCCGGAAGCCCGAGAATATTAATGGCGCGGACGAAGCGCGTGGAGGCGAGTCGGGCATCCTCGGATTGCCCGTCCAGCAGAACCGTCGTCTCACCGATCCTCGGGGCGAGGTTGGGCGTCGTGGGGGTGAGCAGAACATCCACAGAATCAAATACTTTGTTGTACTCGATCTGAAAGACGCGGCGGAGCCGCTGGGCCTGGACGTAATCGGCCGCAAGAACGTAGCGTCCCTGTTCGAGCAGTGAGAGGACATCGGGCCCAATCTCGTCCCGCCGGTGGAGAAACGGCTCCATGGCGGCAGTGGCTTCGGCAAACAGGATGATGCGGCCGATGGCATTGAGGCCTGCGATGTCGGGGACCCGCACGCTGACGAGCTTTGCGCCGAGGCGCTCGGCTTCGGAGGCGGTTTGGCGGACAGCGGAGACGATTCCGGGTTCGACGCGCTCGAAGTAGAAGTTTTCGGGAATGCCGATGCGGATGCCATTGAGCTTTGCATCGGCGGGCGGGGAGTACCGGCCGGCCGGTTGGGGGCTGGAGGTATGGTCGCGCGGATCCTCACCGGCGAGAGCCTGCAGGACGAACGCCGCGTCGTGCACGCTGCGTGTGAGCGGTCCCATGTGATCGAGGGAGAAATCGAGCGGAAGAACGCCGTAGCGGCTGACACGGCCGTAAGTCGGCTTCAGGCCCACCGTTCCACAGAAGGCAGCCGGGATGCGGATGGATCCGCCGGTGTCTGTGCCCATTGCCATGAAAGCCATCGAGGCGGCGACCGCGGCCCCGGATCCGCCGCTGGAACCACCCGGAACATGGTCTCGATTCCATGGATTGTGGATTGCCCCGAAGTGGGGGTTTGTGGAGGTGACGCCATAGGCCAGTTCGTGCATTCCGGTCTTGCCGAGCAGGACGCAGCCGGCGGCTTCGAGGCGCTCGGCGACGGCGGCGTCGCGGTGGGGGACGTAATCGTAAAAGAGGCGGGAGCCGCAGGTGGTACGGATGCCTTTGGTTTCAAATACGTCCTTGAGGGCGATAGGGATGCCGTGAAGGGGACCGCGATCGGCGCCGGCGGCGAGTTCGGCATCGAGGCGGGCAGCCTGGGCAAGGGCGGCGTCGGATACTACAGTAATAAAAGCATTGAGGCTGGGCTGGAGCCTGTTGATGCGGTCCAGGCACTGTCGAGCGATCGCTACGCTTGTCGTTTTATTGCTTCGCAGAGCCGCGCCTGCTTCCCGGATGGTGCTCATTTTGCGCCTCCGTCACTCCAGGGGGCTGGCTGAAAAACTGTGGCGGGCTCGGTATCCACGGCGAGTTTCGTCTTCAGATGATTGAGGATGTCCTCGAGTTGGGACATTAGCGCAACATGGGACTCGAGTTGCGCCTGGGGCAACACGAGACCCTGCGCGGCGGCGATTTGTTTCCAATCCGTCATCGCGGGTTCTCCTTGAATTCGAAGATTCTGTCGGGGTTGTCGTCGGGGGAGATGATCCAGATTTTACGATTTTTGTAATAGTCGAGAAGGGATTTCAATTTGCCCTGGTCCTCGACATATCTCGCCCAGACAATGGGGGAAGCATCGATGTCTGCCTTGTTATAGACCCATTCCTGATGGGTGAGGTGGTTGGGCCGGTAGCGCACCAGGACGAGGTGCTCCCCGCCCATGCTGAGCAGTTTCCTTTCAACGTTGGCTCGATGAAAGTTAGCGTGCAGGCCGTAAGAATACCAGGGGAGTGTGAATTCCTGGTAGACGCTGACGCCAAGCGAAGGAGCGGCCATGCGGAAGAAGAGCATGGCGAAGACGGTTGCCACGGAGGCGCGGCTGAGCAACCGGCCGGGGAAGGCGGCATGCCGGCAGAGAGCGCTCAAGCGGCGCAAGCCTTCTATTAGCAACAGATAGATGGGTGCAGTGATAGGGCCGCCATAATGCGGCAGGATATTCCAGGGGACCAGCAAGTGGGCGGCAAACAGGGTGAGGAGACTGAGCCAGGACAGTTGCAGGCGCTTGGATCTCCAGCCGAGAAAGGCGCCGATCATAGCGAGGGTCAGGGCAGGGCCGACAAAGAAAAACCAGAGCCTTTGGGGCTTCTGCAACTGGATTCGAAGGTAGCCCTCCTTGTCACGGTAGCCTTCGGATTCGACATAGAACTTTCGCAGAACTTCGTGGTCGTAGTGCTTTCCGGGGTGTTCGGCTTGCCAGAGGAAGCTGCCGTACATCTCGAACTTCTGACGATTGAGGAGGTAGGGGAGAAGGAGTGGATTTCCCGTGATTCGCCAGTTGTAGTAACCCATCCAGAGAATGGCGGTAACAAGAAGAACAGCCAAAGGCACGCCTGCCTTGGCCATCCAGCGGACGATCTCGCGCCGGCGGTTCCGGAGGAGCCAAACGAGGAGCCAGAGAGCAACAACCAAGTTGAGAATGGTTCCCTCGTAGAGACGGGTGTTCTCAAGAATCACCATACCGGAGCCCAGGGCGATAGCGTAGCTCCAGTGTGGTCTCTTCATCATTCTGGGAACGGCGCCCAGCAGGAGCGCTCCGCCAAGAGCGGCGAGAATGCCTCCCCAGTAGCTGTTGCCCCAATAGCTGAGCCACACCACACGGACGGCGAAAACGAGGCTGCCCAGTAGCGCCCAGGAAGGAGTCACCCAACCCTGCAACATCCAGCACAGGGCCGCGGCCGCAAGCGCCGCGCAGAGCCACACGCCGGCGATCGGTTTTCCGGTGAGCAGGATGCCTGAAGCCAGCATCACACCGTTACCCGGGGGGTACATGGACATGTAGGTGGGTTCCGTCAGGATGTGGAAGCTCTCGAAGAAGAAACCCATCGGGTGCGGCGGGTTAGTGAGGCGTCCGGAGGCGAAGGTATCGGCTGCAAGGAGGTAGCTGAATTCGTCATGCACGCCGGGAGGGGGGACTTTGTAGCCTGGTTCGACGACAAAATGGCCCAACAGGGTGAGGAGGAAAACGACGGAGATGGCTAGGGGACGCCGGTTGGCAAAGAGGCGGAACCGGCGCATTGCGGCGGTGAGCCAGGGCCACCGGAATCCTGGAACCGCTTGCACAAGAACAAGAAAGATGAGGACGGCAAGCTCATAGGGAAAGAGGACGGTGTGCTGGGTAAGATCCCACCAAAGGTTGTCCAGCCAGTCCGACATTGGCAAAGAAACCCAATTCTCTCACAATGAGGGCGGGCTCCGTGCTTTTTTGGCGGCAAGCGAAGACAGGCGCTATACACTGGGAGCATATGGTGTACGAATCCAGATCCGCGGATGCCGTTCTTCCTCTCACGCAATTGGGAGAGGAAGACAAGCTGTTTCAGGCTACGATTCGAAAGTTCGCGCGGGAGCAAATCGGGCCTCACGTGCGCGCGATGGACGAGGCGGGTGTGTTTCGCAAGGATCTGATCCAACAGATGTTCGAGTTGGGGCTGATGGGGATTGAGATCCCGGAGGAATACGGAGGTCAGGGCGGGAGTTTCTTCCAGTCCGTGCTGGCGGTTGAGGAACTGGCGGTGGTGGACCCCTCGGCGGCGGTGATTGTCGATGTACAGAACACGCTCGTAAACAACGCGATGATGCGGTGGACGAACGAAGAGCAGCGCCGGCGTTATCTGCCGCGGTTGGCGTCGGACACAGTGGCTTCCTATGCGCTGTCGGAGGCAGGGTCGGGGTCGGATGCTTTTGCCCTGACCACACGGGCCGAGGACAAGGGGGATCACTTCCTGCTGAACGGGCGGAAGCTATGGATTACCAACGCGGCGGAGGCGGGGCTGTTTCTGCTGTTTGCGACCGTGAATCCGGAAGCGGGGTACAGGGGAATCACGTGTTTTCTGGTGGAGCGGGGGTTTGCGGGATTTGGGGTGGGGAAGAAGGAAGACAAGCTGGGGATCCGGGCGTCCTCGACATGCGAGTTGACTCTCGACAATTGTCGAATTCCCAGGGAGAACGTTGTGGGCGAGGTAGGAAAAGGATACAAGATCGCAATTGAAACCTTGAACGAGGGACGCATCGCCATCGGCGCGCAAATGACGGGGCTTGCACAAGGGGCGTTGAATCATGCACTTGGCTATGCCAAGGAGCGGAAGCAGTTCGGGAAGGCGATTGCGGATTTTCAGGGCGTGCAATTCGAACTGGCGGAGATGGCGACACAGGTGGAGGCGTCGCGGTTGCTGGTCTACAATGCCGCCAGGCTGAGACAAAGCGGGCTTCCGTTTCTGACCGAGGCTGCCATGGCGAAGTATTTCGCCTCGCAGGTGGCGGAAAACACAGCCTCGCGTGCGGTAGAAATCTTTGGAGGCGTGGGGTTTACGAAGGACTACCCGGTGGAGAAGCTGTATCGGGATGCCAAGATCGGAAGGATCTACGAGGGGACGAGCAATATGCAGCGGATGACGATCGCCAAGCAGTTGCTGGGCATGCGGTAGGAAACCGAGGGGGAAGGAACGCCGTCAGTCAAGAGAAAGGAAAAACGGATGCTACGAGTCGGATTGCTAGCTGCTTTGTTGGGACTTGCGCTTGGTCTTCCGGCCGCGGACCGGATGCCGTCGCAAACGGAAATCGATGAGATCATCAAGAAGTTCGCCGCCAAGGAGTCCGAGTTCGCGCAGGCGCGGGAAAACTACACATATCGTCAACAGGTGAGAATACTGGAACTAGACGAGAGTGGCAACACGCGGGGGCGGCACGAAGTGGTTTCGGACATCATTTTCGGGGGGGACGGAAAGCGCAGCGAGCGCGTGGTGCGGGCTCCTGTTTCCACGTTGAAGAACCTACAGTTGACTCCTGAAGACGAGCAGGATTTGCGGAGCGTTCAGCCCTTCGTCCTCACCAGCGCGGATATCGACAAGTACTACGTCCGGTATTTGGGGAAGGAGACGCTCGATGAAATCCCTACCTACGTTTTTGCGGTGAAGCCGAAGAAGATGGAGCAGGGGCAGCGGTACTTCGAGGGGTTGATCTATGTGGACGATCGCGACCTGCAGATTGTGAAGACGTACGGGCGCGCCACCGGCGTGCTGAAGAAAGGTTCCGATCAACAGTTTCCGAAGTTCGAAACGTACCGGCAGCAGGTGGATGGGAAGTACTGGTTTCCGACCTATACCGTGGCAAATGATACGCTTATGTTCGCCAGCGGACCTCAGCCGATCCGCATGACGGTGAAATACGAGGACTACAAACAGTTCAAGACGGACATCAACATCAAGTTCGAGGACAAGGAAGCGAAGCCGGAAGCGCAACAGCCGAAAAAGCCCTAATATCGCCTTTCAGGGGGAGAAATCGGGCATTCGGGGTGTGAGCACTGTTCAGTCCAATTGCTTTGTGTTTGAATAAGTGTTGCATTCCCATGAGTTCAAAGGCGTCTAAACTCCGGCGGGGATGGAAGTCGGCTTTCCGCCGGATGCGCGAGTTGAGGATGATTGCCAAGGGCTTGGTTTCCACCGGCCATCCGGTACTCGCGCACCTGATCCCCATCCGTCGCTGCAATCTGGATTGCGGCTACTGCAACGAATACGACAATTACTCGAAGCCGGTTCCCATAGCCACCATGCTGCGGCGAGTGGATTTGTTGGCGAATCTGGGAACCACCGTAGTGACGCTGAGCGGCGGGGAACCATTGCTGCACCCTGAACTGGACGATATCATCGCGAGGCTGCGCAAACGGGGAATCATCGCGGGGCTGATCACAAACGGCTACTTGTTGAACGTGGAGCGGATCCAGAGGCTGAACCGGGCCGGACTGGATCACATGCAGATCAGCATCGACAACGTGAAGCCGGACGATGTATCGAAGAAGAGTCTGAAGACGCTGGATCAGCGTTTACGATGGTTGTCGGAGAATGCGGAGTTCCACGTGAATATTAATTCCGTGGTAGGTGGTGGAATTCACAATCCGGAAGATGCCCTCATCGTCGGCAAACGCGCCCTCGAGTTCGGATTCACGTCGACCATCGGCATCATTCATGACGGAGACGGTCAACTGCGCCCGTTGCGGGATCGGGAACGGGGAGTGTACCGCGCGATGAAGGCGATGGAGAAGAAGGGGTATTCCCGCTTCAACGAATTTCAGGATGCCATCGCGGACGGGCGGCCGAATGACTGGAGGTGCCGTGCCGGCGCGCGCTATTTGTACGTGTGTGAAGATGGGTTGGTCCACTACTGCTCCCAACAGCGGGGGTATCCGGGGAAGCCTCTGGAAGAGTACACTGTGGAGGATATCCGGCGAGAGTACCTTACGCAGAAGGGTTGTGCGCCTTACTGTACCGTGAGTTGCGCGCACCAGACAGGGTACATGGATTTCTGGCGCGATCCACAGGTTCATGCCCCCGCACAGCAGGCACAGGGGCCGCTAGTGCAGGTTCAGCGTTCGACAGTCAGCCAAGGTTAGACGGAATCAAGTGCGGACGCGCATGAGGAAGTAGGTTCCGGCGAGACAAAACAGGACGTCCGGACTCCAGGCGGCCAGTTGTGCGGGCAGTTGGCCGACATTGCCCATCTGTTCAAACAGTTGGCTTAAGGCGCCGTAGCAGATGGCGATGCCAAGACTGATTCCGACGGGAGCCATGGCTCCGCGATTTCCGGAGAAGAAGGCGAAGGGAATGGCGATAAGGGCCATGATGAGGGCGAAGAGCGGGACAGAGAATTTCTTTTCATACTGCACTTGTAGTCGAATGGTGTCGAATCCGCTTTGTTGAAGTTCGTGGATATAGGAGGCAAGCTGATGAAAGTTCATCTGCTTGTCCTGCTTGAGTTCGCGGAAGAAGTAGTTCGGGGGTTCGTCTAGTTCGGCAAAGGTGGCGGTCCTGCCCTGAAAGTTGTCGAACTGGGTGACGCGTATTCCCTTGAATTCCCGCATCCAGCCGTTCTGAAAGACCCAGTGCTTGATGGAGGGCTCCCAGCGGGCGCTCTCGGCGAAGATGTGGCGTCTGAGTT
>JADLBG010000280.1 GCA_020847895.1 Bryobacterales bacterium | reverse complement strand
GGTGACGGAGGAGGAGATTCGCGAGTACTG
This sequence comes from Bryobacterales bacterium, assembly GCA_020847895.1. Lineage (GTDB taxonomy): Bacteria > Acidobacteriota > Terriglobia > Bryobacterales > Bryobacteraceae > CADEFT01. The sequence continues at coordinate 5,037 of JADLBG010000280.1, read as the reverse complement.
CCGCGGCAACATCGCGCGCTACAAAGTGCCGGCCTTTGTGCGCATCGTCGATGCGTTTCCGATGACGGTGACCGGGAAGCTGCAGAAATTCCGGATGCGGGATGCCGAGATCGAGTTCCGCGGCTTGGGGACGGCGTCACGGATTCGGACGGCGTAACGTCAGGTTTCTTCCGCTCCCTGCCGTACCATGCTCGACACTTCGGCGTGGCGCACGCCGTAGAGCTTCTCGAGCCGGCGGCAGATCTCTTCGGCCAGCCGCGAGGGGCTTTCTTCCTCCTCGTGCTCGACCACCACTTTCAGGAAAATGTCCGTACGTGCCATCCACCTAATGATACGATGGCAACGTGGAGTGCCGAATCTGCGAAACCCGAAAACCACGCCGGTATTGTCCGGGAGTGGGGGGTGACATCTGCTCCCAGTGCTGCGGAACCGAGCGCGAGGTCAGCATCGACTGTCCGCTCGATTGCGAATATCTGCTCGAGGCGCGAAAACACGAGAAGTTCACCGAAGTCGATCCGAAGCTGATTCCGAACCGGGATATCCGCGTGACGGACGAGTTCATGAACGAACACGATGCATTCCTGGATTTTCTGGCGCGGACCCTTCTCACCGCCACGCTCAACACCGCCGGAGCGAATGACAACGACCTGCGGGAAGCTCTGGAGACGATGATCCGGACCTACCGCACCCGGCAGACCGGGCTGATCTATGAATCACGGCCTTCGAACCCGGTAGCGGGAATGATCCAGCAGCAGACACTTGAGGAAATCGGGCAGTTTCAGGAAGCCGAGGCGCGGCAGACCGGCGTGCACAGCCTGAGGGACACGGATGTGCTGGGAGTGCTCGTCTTCCTGCAGCGCATTGCCGTTCACTGGGACAACAAGCGCCCGCGCGGCCGGTCTCTGATTTCGTTTCTCCTGGAGCGCTACGGCCAACCGCGGCCGTCGCCAGTGGCGCCGCAAGCGCCGTCACTGATTATCCCGTAGAACGCAATCGGCCGCTCGATCGCCGTGGGGGTGTGATAGAGTCTCGAATTCACCCCATGATGTCCAAACTGCTTTCCGCATTTCTCCTGTTTACCTGCCTCGCCGCCGCGGCGCAGCGGGGGGAAGAGATCAGGCTGTGGCCGCACGGCGCGCCCGGGTCCGAGGGGATCACGGAGCCCGAGATATCCAAGCCGTCGGCGAATCCAAAGTATCAGGGCTGGCCCGCCAACTACACCGTCACGCACTATCCGGCTATCTACCTTTTCCTCCCGCCTAAGGAAAAGGCCAACGGCGCGGCGATGGTGGTGGCCCCCGGAGGCGGCCACCGGCAATTGGTGATCGAGAAGGAAGGCTGGGAGGTTGCCGACTGGCTCAACGCCCAGGGGATCGCGGCGTTCGTATTGAAGTACCGGTTGGCGAAGGCCGAGGGGTCCAGGTACACATTGCCAGGTGAGGTCTACGCGGATGCGGCGCGGTCCATCCGCCTGGTGCGGAACCACGCGGCGAAATGGGGTGTGGACGCCGGGAAGATCGGCTTTATCGGCTTCTCGGCGGGCGGCGAAGTGGCGGGAATGGTCGAGACGAAGTTCGATGGCGGTAAGGCGGACGCTTCCGATCCGGTGGAGCGTGTGAGTTCGCGGCCCGACTTCACGGTTCTCGTCTACCCGTGGTACCGCCCTGGCGCCGTGAAAGCGGACGCCGATCCGCTGTTCCCTGTGCCCGCGGATGCGCCGCCGGCGTTTCTGGTCTGCGCTGATGATGACCGCTCGCACGTGGAACCGACGGTGAAGTTCTACCTGGAGTTGGAAGCAAAGCGTATCCCCACGGAAATGCACATCTATGCGTATGGAGGGCACGGATTCGGCCTGCGGCCCACGAAGAAGCCCGCTCCGATCATGGAGTGGCCCCAGCGGATGAAGGAATGGCTGGTAGAGCGGGAAATCATCCGCCAGTAAGACGAACCCGGGCGGCCGGGATATGCCACGCTCTCTCTCATGGCATTCCGGCCGCCTCCGGGGCGGACAGGAGTTCCCCTATCCGCGAACCGAGCCCATAGAGTACCGGAACAGCGCAACCACCTGGGCGTGCGCCGGCAATTGGTCCGAAGGAACTATATTCAGTTCCCCGCCCTGCGCCAGGGTTTCGATGGCAATGGCGTTGATGAGATCCTCCTCGACCGGAAAAGGATTGACGGAGTCGCCAAGCTCTTCGTGAAAGTCTCCCGGACACGCCCCCCCGGAAGCGAGAAAGAGCCTGGAAACGCGCCCCGAGGCAGCGCCGCGAAGAACGCTTTCGAGCGTTGTGGACCAGCGGTCGCCGGGGGCATATTCTTCCATCTCCGCCAGGTGGCGAACAGCCTGCTCAGCTTTCTCGGCGCCCACCAACCCCCGGGCGCGTTCGAGAAGTTCTTCGGGCGCCATCGACTCCACGTCGCCGTGCAGCGGCTTGATGATGGTGGCGGGATAGGTGTTCTCCTTGCGGTATATATTCACCATGCGGCCCGACCCCGCCAGCACCACGGGAAGTCCCAGATCCTGCAGGTACGAATGAAGACCACGGTCCAGCATCGTGCAAAAAAACCGTATGCGCCGCTCCTCGTTGGCCGAAGAGATGCCAAACGAAATAGCGCTCGACGGGGGAGGCCCTTTTCCCGTGTTGCGGCTCACCTGGGCGTGGTCGGGGGCGTCCGAGGAAGCGATCTCCTCCAACGACGTGGGAACGCCCCGCGGGAGGACGACCTCAGTCAACATGCCGTTCGACGCCCGTTTTATCCCCACTCCCGCCGCGGATAGCTCGAGAATCAGAAAGTCCCTCGGCGCCGTCAGCCATTCGAGCAGAGGTCTGATGTAGAAGTGAGTGGAAACTACAACGGTCTCCCGAACCTCCGCGGGAATCTCGAAGCAATGGAATCCGCCGCGGCTCAAATACAGGGCCATCCCACATTTCCTCCCCTCGCACAGGTTGGGGTCATTCGAGAGGGCCAGCAGGGGGGCCACCAGGTGAGCCACCTCATGGTGCGCCCAGCCTCTGGCCACCAGCACGCGAAAGATTTCATCAACCGCCTGGCGCAGTCGGAGCGAATTCGGAGCGGCGCCCGAACCGTCGGCACAACCGGGAAGGAGGACGGAAATAGCGGGCGGAATCGCCTTGCCCATGCGATGCAGGTGAGCGACGGTGAGGGATGGAAACAACAAAAACACCCGTTGTCAAGGAAAAAGCCCCGTGACGAACGCCTCCTGGTTCCTCGGAATTACGAAAAGGGCAACGCGCGCTCCGTGCGGATGGCGCGATGCCCTGAGCCCACTATCCTTCCCGGAGCACTTCGCCTCACACAGCCAGCCAAAACGAAACCGTGCCCCGCCAATTGGAAACGTATCAGTTAGTAAGTATCTGATTTGCTGACTTTTGGAACTCCTGATACAACAGCCAAGCCAACAGCGCTAGGAAATACACGATGGTAACCACAGTCAGCACCTTGCCCCACTTGTCGACGGCGAGCAGACGGCCTGCGGTCATGGATTGCTGGCCCACGCTTTGCGCTTCCTGAGCCTCCATATGAAGATGGAAATCCTGTTTCTGGGCAATCAGATGCCTGTACAGGGCCAGGCCAATCACAGCCGCCGTCAACACCGCCAGGACGACCAGTTCCGTGGCCATGGATCGAATTTCGTCGGGCATTGCCGGCACTCCTTTCGTCCCGTGGACCAGCAAACCTCCTGCCATTCGGTATCCGGCTGAAAAACATTAGCAAAGCAACCCCGTTACAGCAGATCCATGGGTTATGGCACACACCTGCGGGGTTTCACCCAGTAAGGAAAAGTAGTGTATTTTGGATCGGGGGTCTTATGAATCGCCGTCAGATGTTCCGTCTGTTTCCAGCGGCGGCTGCCGGGGCTGCCGCCGCTCAATCCAGCGATTCGCCGGCATATCTCTCCTTCCTGGAAGAGGAGGCTGCGAAGATCATGGCCAGAACGGAGGCGGAACTGGCCTCCAAAGAGGCATGGGAACCTCTACGGAAACGCAGAAGACAGGAACTCCAGGACATGCTCGGGCTCGAACCCTGGCCCCGCCGAACCGATCTCCGGCCGCGTGTCACGGGCAGACTCGACTTCGAAGACTACACAGTCGAGCGAGTGGTGTTCGAAAGTGTTCCGAAATGTTACGTAACCGCGAACTTGTACCTGCCCGGGAGGGCGGACGGCCCGGCCCCCGGGATCGTGTATGTCTGCGGGCACGCCGGCCCGGCCCAGGGCTCCAAGGCCGCCTATCAGAGGCACGGAATTTCCTTCGCGCGGAACGGCTACGCCTGCCTGATTCTGGACACCATCCAAATCGGCGAGATCTACTCGGTACACCACGGAGTGTACGGGTTGAGGCATTGGGACTGGTATTCGCGGGGATATACCCCGGCCGGGATAGAGACTTGGAACGCCATCCGCGCGCTCGATTACCTCGAAACTCGCCCCGAAGTGGACAAGCAGCGGATGGGGATGACAGGGCGTTCGGGAGGCGCGGCGATGACCTGGTTTACGGCTGCTCTCGATGACCGCATTCGCGTTGCGGCGCCCATTATGGGCAACAGCACCTACGTGGCGAACATTCACGAAAATACCCAGAAGGGCCACTGCGACTGCATGTTCCCCTTAAATTTTCACCGCCAGGAGATGGCCCACCAGGGAGCGCTGATCGCTCCGCGCCCGCTCCTGATGGCGCACGGCCGCAAGGACTCGCTCTTTCCCGTAGCCGGCTATACGAAGTTCGAAGAGCTGATGAAGGGTCTCTACGACAGCTATGGAAAGCCGGAACGGTTCCGGAACATTGTCGTGGACACCGGCCACGCCGATTCGGATTACCTTCGGGAAGAGGCTATCGGATGGTTCGATACGCATCTGCTGGGCAAACCCGGGCGGAAACTGGAGATGCGCTATGTGAATGCCGAACCCCAGTCGCTCGCGGTGTTCCAGGGGCGTCCCCCGAAGGATGCCATCAATCCGAAGATCGATCTGGTCTTCCGCCCGGCCGCCAGTCCGGTTATCCCGGCCACCCGGGC
>JADLBG010000279.1 GCA_020847895.1 Bryobacterales bacterium | reverse complement strand
CCAACTCTACGCCAAGGCCGGCGGCGATCCCCTCCTCTCCGAGGACCCCGAAATCGAAAAACGCGCCGCCCTCCTCCACCGCTACCGCTCCGAAACCGAGCGCTCCTACCACCGCCACCTCAACCAATTGAAATCCCTACAGAACAACCGCCTCTACCAGGAGCAATTCTCCAAGCTCCTCCCCGCCGACGCCCCCGCCCTCGCCAACGCCGCGGCCTTCACGAAGAGAACCCAGGAACTCCTCAAACGCGACCTCGACGACACCATCAAACAGGCCGCAAACGAGGCGAAATCCTTCAACTCCCAGCTCAAGGACCTCTTCTCCATGTTCACCAATCAGACAAAAGGAGCATAATCTCCTCTGAAACCTCCAAACTTTACACTCACTTCTGCCACCCGTATCTCTCCGCGGCGAAGCCACGCTCGAATCCCGTCTCGCGCTGCTTATCATTGGGAGATGCTGCGCGTCCTCCTCATTCTCCCCGCTGTCCTCGCCGGCCAAACACTTCCCACCACAGCGCCAATGACTTGGCAGGGCGATTCCGCCGACCTCATCGTGAGCGGCATCCATCGCTTCCTGGACTCCTGCCATCGCCCCGCCGCCGCACCGGACCGCGAGCGCCTCCAATACATCCTCGGCGTCGTCGACCCCCGCGTCCACCGCGGCATCGAGTTCGTCTCCACTCCCGAACAACCGGAAACCATCGCCTATGGGACCGGCTACACCATCAAAACCGTCCGGTGGGAGAGCATCGCGGGCCTCTGGGCGGAGGGTCTCCTTCTCGACCCCGCCGCCCCCGTCATCGCGCGCATTGTCGCCCTTCCCGATGCGGACTGGTCGCCCGAAATGCTCGCTGGCCTCACCCCCGGCATCCCCCCCCGCTTCGCAATTCGCCCGGCGCCTCGCCGAAAACGGAGCCCAGGTCGTCGTTCCCCTCCTGATGGATCGCAAATGCACCTACTCCGGCGTCCCTGGCATCCGCATGACGAACATGCCCCACCGCGAATTTCTCTGGCGCCAGGGCTACCCCCTCGGCCGCCACATCATCGGCGTGGAAGTCCAAAAGGTGCTCGCCGCCGTCGATTGGTTTGAGCAGGAGAACGCTGCGCGCAAACTCCCCCTCGCCGTTGCCGGCTACGGCGAAGGTGGCCTGCTCGCGCTCCATGCCGCCGCCCTCGACCCCGGAATCGATACTGCCCTGGTCAGCGGATATTTCGCCCCGCGTGACGAGTTGTGGAAGGAGCCTGTCTACCGCGACGTTTGGGATTGCTGCCCGGCTACCGCGACGCCGCGCTCGCCTCTCTCATCGCCCCGCGCAAGCTGATTGTCGAGGCTGCCCCCGGCCCCACCGTAACCGGACCGCCGCCGGAAACCAAAGACCGCCGCGGAGCCGAGCCCCACGGAACCCCCGCCCCCGTACCCTTCGACGCCGTCGCCCGCGAAGTCTCGCGCGTCAAGGGAACACCCCCGCAACTCATCCGCGCCTCCGCCCCAGGGTCTGACGAAGCCCTCCGCAAACTCCTCGGCTTCACCCGCCTTCGGACATCACAACCCCCTCCCAGGGACTTGCGCACCCACTTCGACCCCGAAGACCACCTCCAGCGCCAGATCGCTCAAATCATCGCCTGGCTCGCCCGCATCATCAAAGAGTCTCCCAAAGAAAAGAGTCTCCCAAAGAGCGCGCCGCCCTCTGGTCCGTTGCCGTCAAAACCACCCCCGAACGCTGGGTCGCCACCACCCGCACCCTGCGTGACCGCATCTGGGACGACCTCATCGGCCGCCTGCCGCCTCCTTCCCTCCCCCCCAATCCACGCACACCCCAGATCTTTGACACCCCCAGGTTCCGCGGCTATGAGGTACTGCTCGACGTCTGGCCGGGCGTCAATGCTTACGGTTATCTCCTGGTTCCCAAAGATATCCGTCCTGGCGAACATCGCGCCGTCGTCGTTGCCAGCATGGCCTCGAAGGGCGTCCCAAAGATGTTTCCGATCCGAATTTCCGGAATCCCGCCTACAACCAGTTCGCCGTTCGTCTCGCGGAACAGGGCTTTGTCACCTTCTCACCGCGGAATCCCTACGTTCTCGGCGATCGCTTCCGCCAGATCAATTCACGGCGTGGGAACGTTCGAATTCCTCAAGCGGGAGTTGCGTCAGTGAATCACATACGGCCGGCTTACCGCCTGAGATGCGGCGGCCAGACGCAGGAAGGATACGAATTCCCTCACCTCGGCAAACCGCTCGCGGCAGTGCGCGCATCGCCTCAGGTGGTCCGTTACAGGTTGGCGATCCGATTCGGGCAGGTCGTTAAGGGCGTGCAAACCCAGTGCATCGTCGCTTACGTGTTTCGCTCTCGTGAAGATCTGCATGTTCGTTTTCTCTTCCATCAAGTAACGCGCGCTACGCGGGAAAAATCCGTCAACAAAATAGTGACAGCGGCAGCCTCAGCGTTTCGCCCGCCGCCATCATTTCCTCCTCACCGCCATCCGGTACTCGTTCTCCGCAATCACCACGTAGCGTCCCGAACCGAGCACCGATGCGGGCATCCACAAGTCCGCCGCTGCCATCGCCTCCGCTCCACCGCCCACCCTCCTCGCCCGCCGTTTCTCCTCCCGCCAGATCGTGCCCCCGCTTTGGTCCTCGATGCGGGCGGAAATCTCACTCCGGCCGGGCCTCCTCGGCGGTTGGCAGCCGCGCGGTCAACGCGCAGCCTTCCACACTAATCCGGGCGGACTCGAGCAAGCCCGCCTCCGTAGTCTCGCCGTGATGGACCCGCGCCTCCCCCTGAGCCAGGGAGAATCGCTCCGCCCGGAACGCCGCTGGTGCTGCACCCCAGCGCCACGCAAGCGCCGGTGAGGATCCTGTACTTAATGCGTCTGCGACTCTTCAAATCGGGAAACCTCGGCTGCTCTTGCGCCTGAGCCGATCTTGGGCAGCAGCCAGTAGGCCAGCGCCGCCGCGCCCATCAATACCACAGACACCGGGATCGCCCACGATTCATCCCATTGCCCCCACGGCAGCCCGGCCGCAATGCCGAGATAATGCAGCACCACGTAAGTCCAGAACACGTACAGCGCATGGAAGATCAGCAGCGCAAGCAGCGTCGTGTTGAGGATGCGGTTTCTCTGCCGTCTTGCCTGCTGCAACGTACAGATCCCGCGGGAACGGAAATAGGTGGCAAGCGTAAACAGGATCAGCCCCAGCGCCCCCAGACGGAAATACCAGCGGTATTCGCCATACAGCAGGTTGCCCCAGTTGTCCGCAATGGCCACCGACGTAATCCCGGCGGCAGCCAGCAAAATCGGGGTCATACAGCACAGCCCCGCGACAAGCGCGCCAATCGCGGCGCGCGCCAGCACCGCCCGGCGGTCTTCTGCCCGAAAGGTGTCCATCTGCTTCTTCAGTATTACCCGCCGGCCAATCCCCGCCGCAACCCGATCGCCTCCGCCTTCTCCTCCGTCAAGCCGGAAATCGGCCGCCGCGGATCGATGAAGCACCAGCACAAAGCCCCGAGAAAGAACAGCACTCCCGTCAGGTACAGCGGCATCGTCCAGTTCTTCCATTGCTGCAGGACGAAGCCGATCAGCACCGGACTGAACACTCCCCCCGCCTGCCCGGCCGAGTTCATGCAGGCGCTGACCACGCCCACGTGCGGCCCGGCAATGTCGAGGCATGTCCCCCACGCCGCGCCCAGCAGGAACGCCGACCACCCGCTGGCCAGCGCCAGCAGGATCGCCGCGTTGGTGGCGTCGTCCGACGCCGTTCCCGCCAGCATGCATACAGAGGCGATCAGAAAGGAGGATCCCGCCACCGCGGCGCGGCCGATGCGCAGTCCGAACCGGCGGCTGAAGGAGTCCGTGGCGATGCCGCCGAACACATCCGCCACCACACACGCCAGCATCGGCAGCCCTGTGAAGATGCCCAGGTTCATCGCCGAAAACCCGCGCTCGCGCGCCAGGTACGCCGGCAGCCAGGTTATGAAGAAATAGAATCCGTAGCTCTGCGCAAAGTAGGCGGCGCAGAGCAACAGGACATTGCGATCAGAAAGAATCCGCCGCCAAGGCACGCTATGCGGATCGTGACTCGCCGCCTTTGCGCGTCCCGTCTCGATGATCCGCCGCTCCGCTTCATTCACCCACCGGTGTTCCGAAGGCTCATTGCGAAACCACCAATACCACCCAGCCGCCCAAAAGAAGCCCACCGACCCGAATATCAGGAACACGCCGCGCCAGTGCATCAGCGAAAGCATCCACGTCACCAGAAGAGGCGTCACTGCCGCGCCCCCATGCGCCCCGGTGAAAAAGATCCCCTGCGCTCTGCCGCGTTCATTCACCGGAAACCAGCGGGAAAACGTGCGCGCGACATTCGGCCACGCCCCGGCCTCGCCGGCGCCGAACAGAAACCGCACCGCCAGCAGGCTCGGATAGTTGAATGCCGCGGCGGTCAGCATGGTAAAGGCGGACCACCAGGTGACGATGCGCGTCAACACCGCCCGCGTTCCGATGCGGTCCCCCCACCAGCCCGTCGGGATTTCGAACAGGCCGTAGGCAAGCGTAAAGGCGCTGAAGACGAAGCCCATCTGGAAGTCGGAAAGACCGAGTTCGCGCGCCATGTCCTTCGAGGTCATCGCAATGCACACCCGGTCCATGTACGTGATCGCTCCGAGAGCGACCGAGACGGCAAGAACGAGATAGCGGATTCGAGTCGGCAAGCGCCGGCCTACTTCGCGGCGCGTGATCTGCGGTATTCCGCGAGATTTGCCTTCGTCACCAGCGACAGCCCCGTATCCACGTACTCGGGTACCGGTGAATTCGGATTGTGCGCGAAATCGGCGTTCAGCGACGGCAGTTTGTTCAACTGCAGGTCGCACAGCATGCGCAGCCCCACATAACCCATCGTGTAGGGCTTCTGCGCGATAGTGGCCGTGATGAACCCGTTCTCGATCGCCTCCAATGTCGGCGCCAGCGTGTCCATCGCGATCACCACCTTGCCCTTGGCATTCTTGCGCTTCAGGACCTCGGCCACTTCCTTGCCCGACTGGCCGTCCATCGAGATGAAGGCATCGGCCTTGTCCACCAGTTCCATGGCTTTGTCAAAGGCCGTCTTGGGATCCCCCTTCATGTCCACCACTTCCGTGATCTTGATCTGCGGGAAGCCTTCAAAGACGCTGCGATAACCTTGCAGGCGGTTCTGCATGTTCTGCTGGCTGGCCGTCAGAAGAGCCACGACGTTGCCTTTGCCGTTCAGTTCCTTGGCCGCTGTCCGGCCGCCCAATTGCCCGGCTTCGAAGTTGTTGGTTCCCACGAAAAAGAGCCGTTTGCTGTCCGGCGCGTCCGAATCCACGGTGATGACGGGCGTCCCCGCGGCAATGGCCGCGTCAATCGCCGGCCCGATCAGAGCCGGATCGGCGGGAGACACCATGATCCCCGCCGGTTTCAAAGCTGCTATCCGCTTGAAGTTCTCCACCTGCTGTTTGGGGTCAAAAGTCTCGTCCCCAATCATCGAAGCATAAACGTTCAGATCCTTTGCAGCCTTGCTGAGCCCTGCGTTCACCTGCTCCCAGTACGGTGACTTGAGGTTGGGAACAACCAGGTAATACTTCTCTCCGGGGTTATGCGGAGGGCCGCCACATCCAATGGCGGCGGCTAACGAGGCAGTAGCGAGAAAAAGAAGTACGCGGTTTGACATACGAATTCTCTATACAGAATATTACGCCTCACGCTTCCGGCGTGCGAGTATCCGGCTTCATCCGCCAAGCACGCGCTGCCAGAGACTCTTCTTCTCCGCCGGCAACCCCAGCAACTCACGAAGCGGGCGCGCTTCCTCCGCGGTCAGCGGCCTGGTCTGCCGCAGAGCAAAATCGGACTCGCGTATCCGGCAAAAGAAATCGACACAATGCCAGCACCGGACCACGTGGAAATCGTAGTCCTTCTTGCGAGCCCAGGTGATTCGTCCGTCAATGATCTCCAGATACGCCTTCGGCGCCAGGCAGTCCGCGGTTCGCGCCGCCAGAGCGAGTTTGCCCAGGGTGAGCCCGTTGTCTCCCAACAGCCCCCGCCGCCAGCGATCCAATGCGCCGCGCAACGCTTCTTCGGCCCTGTCTCTCGCCTTCTGGATAGTGGAGACCTCGAGATTCATCAGCAACGCGGTTGCCTCCGCGGTGTAGGCCATCGACTCAAACCAGACCAGTTGTTTCTCCGTCGCGGTGAACGGCTCGAGCGCGGTGGACAGCGTTTCCAGGTCCAGCTCTATTTCCGCTTTTCCGCTCGGCTGATCCGCTTCCACCAATCGCAGCACTTCCTGCCGCAGCATCGCGACAAACTCCCGCTCTGTTCCCGGCCCCGGCGCCGCGAAGAGCGGCGATTGCGCGTTCCGCAGCGCTTTCAGGACGCGGTGAATCAGTTCCGCGTCCGCCCAGCGGCCGGCGTAATAATGCGCCAGCAGACGGCGGATCACTGGAACGTAGGTTGTGACCAGATAGGACCAGCCTTCCGGGCGATCCGCCCGGCAATCGCGGATCATATCCAGACAGGTGTAGATTGCCAAACCCTCAAGCTCCTCACGTTGTTTCCAAATCGAAGGAAATACCCTGCGCCAGCGGCAGTTCCCCTGACCAGTTTACGGTAACCGTCTGCCGCCGCATGTAGGCTTTCCAGGCATCGCTGCCGGATTCCCTGCCGCCGCCGGTCTCCTTTTCGCCCCCGAAGGCGCCGCCGATCTCCGCGCCGCTGGTTCCGATGTTGATGTTGGCGATCCCGCAATCGCTGCCCCGCGCGCTCAGAAACGTCTCCGCCGCCACAAGGTCGCGGGTGAACATCGCCGAACTCAATCCTTGCGGCACGGCATTGTGCCACTCGATCACCTCGTCCAGGCTATCGAATTCCACCACGTACAGGATGGGCGCAAACGTCTCCTCTTTCATCAGGGAAAGCCGCGAATTCGCCTTCACAATGACAGGTTCGACAAAGTGCCCCGGCAAGTGGAACCGCCTGCCGCCGTAGACCACCTCGCCGCCCGCCTCCTCAATGCGCTCGATTGCGTACAGCATCATCTTCACCGCTTCCTCGTCCACCAGCGGGCCCATCAGCGTGTCCGGATCGAGCGGATCTCCGATGCGCACCTGCTTGTAGGCCTCCACCAGCCGCGCGGTGAATTCCCCGGCAATCCCGCGGTGAAGGAACAGGCGCCGGATGGTAGTGCACCGCTGCCCCGCCGTTCCCACCGCTCCGAACAGCACCGCTCGCAGCGCAAGGCCGAGATCGGCATCCGCCATCACGATCACTCCGTTGTTGCCGCCCAATTCGAGCAGCGTCCGCCCTAACCGCGCGCCAACAACCTGCGCCACGTGCCTGCCCATGCGCGTTGACCCGGTAGCGCTGATCAGCGCCATCCGCCTGTCTTCCAGCATCCGCCGGCCCACGACTTCGTCGGCGCCAATCAGCAGATTAAAGACGCCCTGCCAGCCATGCCGTTCCAGCACTCGGTTGCAGATCTGCTGCACCGCCACAGCCGTCAAAGGAACCTTCGTCGAAGGCTTCCAGACGACCACGTCGCCGCACACCGCCGCGATCAGGGCATTCCAACTCCAGACGGCTACGGGGAAGTTGAACGCCGTGATCACGCCGATCATTCCGAGCGGATGCCACTGTTCGTACATCCGGTGCCCGGGGCGCTCGCTGGGCATGGTAAGGCCGTATAGCTGCCGGGACAGGCCCACGGCGAAATCCGCGATGTCGATCATCTCCTGAACCTCGCCCCGGCCCTCGGCAAGAATCTTGCCCATCTCGAGGCTCACCAGCGCGCCCAGATCGTCCTTGGCTTCGCGAAGCGCGTCTCCCATCTCGCGAATGATCTGCCCGCGCCTGGGAGCGGGCTCCATCCGCCAGCGCCGGGCCACCTTCGCCGCGCCATAGGTGACCTCGTCGTAATCTTCTTCAAGCGCTGTACGCACCCTGGCGATCAACTCTCCGGTCGCCGGGTTGAACGAGCTCAGTTCCTCCCCGGCGGGATGGTCGATCCACTCCGTCCCACAGGCGCCCGAGTTCACCGGCTCGATGCCGAGCCGTTTCAGGATTTCTTCGACTCTTGGTTTCTTGTTTGTGACAGCCATCGAAATGCCTCCGGGCCAGTTCCGAAGCGGCGTCCGGCCGCACAGGCCCTTTCTTTCATTGTCTCCACAAGGAGCGCCTGAAAGTCCGGGGCGAATCGTGGCTGCGCCTCACGCTTTATAGCGCTTGCGGCCCTTGCGGACGACCTCCACCATGTCCTGCGCCGGTTCCGAGTCGCACTCCACGGCTATCACCGTGGCGAGCGGATCCGGGGCCGTTGCCGGAAGTCCGGTAAATCGCACACGCAGATCATCCTGTTCCACCTTGACGTCGCGGCCGGAGGCAAGCAGCCTGGCGGATTTTACCTTCGTCTTCAATCCGCCGATGGCGACCGTATCCCCGGGCCAGTCGTAAACGTGGATAAACAGGGTATTTCCCTTGCGGCTGAAGTTACAGTAACTGGAGCGCGCGACATTACACCGCTCGGCGCCGAAGATAGTGGATTGGTTCTTATCCACCCACTTGCCCACGCTGGTGAGGATCTTCACAGACTCTTCCGGTATCGATCCGTCCGGTTTCGGGCCGATGTTCAGCAGGTAATTTCCTCCGCCCCGGGCGCAGGTGATCAGGTTCCGCACAATGGTCTTCGGCGGCTTCCAGTTGTCATCCGCCTTCTGATACCCCCAACTGTCGTTCATCGTCATGCACGATTCCCAGTCCTTGTTGGCCTCGGCGACAATCCGCTGTTCCGGTGTCGAGAAATCACCCGGCAGCTTGTTGCGGTTGTTAACGATGATGTCCGGCTGAAGCTGGAACACCATCTTGTTCATCTTTTCGGATTCCCATCCGGCGGCGTCGAGCGGCCATGCCACGTCGTACCACAGGATGTCAATCTTGCCGTAGTTGGTGAGCACCTCGCGGATCTGCCCGTGGATGTAATCGACAAAGCGCCGGCGGGCCTGCTCGTCCGTGGCGCAGACGGCTCCATCCGGGTGATGCCAATCCATCAGCGAGTAGTAGAACCCGCAACGAAGCCCTTCGGCGCGCGCGGCTTCCACAAACTCAGCCGCCAGATCCCTGCCGGGACCTTGTTTGGGGGCGCAGTAATCCGTCAGCTTCGACGAGAAGTTGGCGAACCCCTCATGGTGCTTGGAGGTCATCACCATGTACTTCATTCCGGCCTGTTTGGCGAGGCGCGCCCAATCCCGCGCCGCATTAGGTTTCGGCTTGAACTGCCCGGCGAGTTGTTCGTATTCGGGAATCGGGATCCCTTCGTTCTCCATCACCCATTCGTGCCGGCCAAGCACGCTGTACAACCCCCAGTGAATGAACATGCCGAACCTGGCCTGCCGCCACCAGGCGATGCGGCGGTCGTGGTCAGGCGGGGGCCCGGGCGCCACTTTCGCCTCGGCCTTCGCCTCCGGGTTTTGCCGGGTGCAGGAGGAAGTAAGCGCGGCGGTTGCCAGCGCGGCGCCGGCGCCGAGACCGGCGAGAGACTCGCGCCGGGTCCATCCGGAATTCTTCATTGGTCCATCTCCTTTTGCCGCTTCCAAATTCTATACCCTTTCGGCCTCTTCTGAATGGAAGCGCAGCGGCGTTGCCGCCGGTGGATGTTCCCGCTCAATTCACGCCGGCGGCGAGCATGAGCACATTGCTAGGTGTATCGTTTGCGACTACGCGTACAGGTCCGGCGCCTCTCGAAGGGACCCGCACCTGAACTTCGTAAAGGCCCACGGCGTCCTGGCTCAGTGAGACGAAATCCGGGCTCACCGTCTCGTTGCCGAACATCACGGTGATGTTGGTTGTCAGCGGCACTGCCTTTGAGGGAAGGATGCCGTCCGGAACCGCTCCATCGGGAACTCCCAAGCCTACCGCCGCCAGCGTGATCCGCTCGAGGGGCCGGGCGGGAGAGCGGGCGTCAATGAGCGATCCGTCCCCACGCCAGGCAAACGCCAGGGCGGGAGCGGCGGGATTCGGAAAGAGCGCCGGGGCAACCCGCTTCACCTGGACCGGCGTCTCCACCGACCCGTTCGGAGTGTGGACCTTCAAGATGCCTTGCCCGGAAAACCCGAAAGGAATCTGAACGTTTATCTGGCCGTAACCGGCATAGAGCAATGGGATGGCGTCACCGTTCAGCGTAACCGTACATCCATCCGCGGTAAACATGGGAGTTGCCGGT